>JAKSPH010000015.1 GCA_024404975.1 Clostridia bacterium
ATTCTACTACAAGAGGTCTTTTTATTCAATGTCCGTTTTTACGGGTTCAGTTCAGTTCCGAAAGCCCTTTTTATTGTGGCGGTGAATTGTGCTTGTGAATTGAAATTGTGCGGAACTTATTTGAGGAAGCCGTTGACGATCTGTTCTTCGGCTTCCTTTTCGGTAAGTCCGAGGGACATCAGTTTGATCAGCTGCTCGCCGGCGATCTTGCCGATGGCGGCTTCGTGGATCAGACTTGCGTCGATGTTGTTGGCGTTCAGACGCGGTTCGGCGGTAACGGTGCCGTCGTCCATAATGATCGCGTCGCACTCGGTGTGTCCGGAGCAGACGTTGTTTCCGTCGATGCAGGAAATATACCGCTGATGAGATTTGTCTTTGGCGATCGAACGGGAGATGACGTGCGTCGCGCAGTCCTTGCCGTCAAGATTGACGTGGAAGTCCGTTTCCGCGTACTGTTCGCCGTGCGTCATGATCTTCTCGTGGATGATGCGCGTCGCGCGATTCTTCAAGGTCGCTTCGGTCTTTCTGACGGTGGAATCGACACCCTTGATCTGCGCGGTTTCCATGGTCATGCTTCCGCCCTCGTCGATCTCAATGAGAGTCGTCGGGTTGAGAATACGTTTGCCGTTGCCGTCGCCCTCTCCGTAGTGCTTTTCCACGTAGAGAACTTTTGCGTTTTTGCCGATATGGAAGGCGTGGATACCGTCGTGTTCCGCGTCGGAAGTACCGACGTTGTGGATGCCGCAACCGGCGACGATGGTAACGTCGGCATCTTCTCCGACGTAGAAGTCGTTATAGACGAGGTCTTTCAGACCGCTCTCGGTGAGGATGACGGGAATATCGACGCGCTCGCCTTTCGTCCCCGCCTTGATGATGATATCAATACCGGGCTTGTCCTCTTTGGTGACGATGTCGATGTTCGCGGTGGTCACGCGTCCCGCGAGTTTGCCGTTCTGGCGAATGTTGTAAGCGCCTTCGGGGATGGCTTCAAGCCCTGCGATCTCCCGAAGAAGCGATTTATCTACTGCATTCAGATTCATGGTATTCTCCTGATTATTTGGAAAGGACGGGGCAGGCGGATGCGGAGAGGATCTGAGGGAGGATCTCTTCTTTGGTTCCGTCCGCTTTGATTTTTCCGTCGGAAACGATAATGATACGGTCGGCAATGTTGAGGATGCGTTCCTGGTGGCTGATGATGAGGATCGAGCCGTCCGTCTTTTTCGCCATGTTCTCAAACACGGTGATCAGACTGTTGAAACTCCAGAGGTCGATGCCGGCTTCGGGTTCGTCAAAGATGGTGAACTCGCTTCCTCTCGCCAAGGTGGTGGCGATTTCAATGCGCTTGAGTTCTCCGCCGGAGAGGGAGGCGTTGATCTCGCGGTTCACGTAATCTCTCGCGCAAAGTCCGACTTCGGAGAGGTAGGAACAGATCTCGGTGACGGAGAGCGTCTTTCCGCTCGCGATGTTCACGAGGTCGGAAACCGTGATGCCCTTGAATTTGACGGGTGCCTGAAAGGCGAACGCGATGCCGAGTTTCGCGCGCTCGGTGATCGAGAGATCCGTGATGTCCTGTCCGTTGAACAGAATCTTGCCGGACGTCGGTTTCAGAATACCCATAATGAGTTTGGCGAGGGTGGATTTACCGCCGCCGTTCGGTCCCGTGAACGCGATGAACTTCTCGTTCAGGGTGATCGAAATATCTTTAATGATTTCTTTCTCGATGCCGCCGTTCGACGCGCGGAAAGAAACGTGTTGCAATTCTATCATAGTAACTCCTTTGCGGGGAACCCTTTTCCCCCAATTTATTTTACCACGCACGGGCGCGTTTGTCAACCGGAAAAAGCCCCGAATCTCGTTTCTTCGAAAAAAACTCTTGCAAAAATCTTCTTATAATGGTATACTGAATACAAAACAGTAAAGAGGTAACGGATATGAGTAAAGCCGTCAGCGTAATTTTGCGTATTCTGGCATTCCTGCTCGTTTTCATTCTCGGATTTCTGACTTGTGTCGGAGCCATTGCGGGCGCAGGATTCTATGCCTATAAGAAAGTTTCTTACAGTCAGTTGCAGGAGTGGGGCGTACCCCTTCCCGAAACGGATGCCCTGATCGACGAAGAAGGGGCTTCGGTTTCCTTAACTTCCATGACGGCGGAACAACTTGTCAAGGAGATCAAGAAGATCCGTGCGATGGATGCCGACAGCATTTCACTGGACTTTCTGCTCGACCGTTACGGCGTGACCGTGCCGGAGAGTGTGACGAAATTCGTCCCCGACGTTCTCCGCACGACGGCGCTGAAAAAACTCGCTTCGCAAGACGGCATGAAGTACGTGATGGATAACGTCACTCTCGATTTCGTGTTCGGCTTGATCCCCGAATTCCTTTCCGCACCGGCGAGAGAGGCACTTGCCGACATCTCCGTTTCCGGCGTGATGAGCGCGGATCTTACGCTCATTCTCGGAAATATGAAACTCGGCTATCTTGTCGGCGTTTCCTACAATAAAGTCGGCGACGAGTGGCAGATCGCCTACGCCGACAGTGAGAATCCCACGGCGATGGAACTTCTCGCTCCCCTCAATATCGGAAATCTCGTTGACGCGATCCTGCACGGCGGTGACCTTCTCGGTTCCGTGCGCACCGATCTCGGAACGGTGAAGATCGAGGACTTCCTCAAGAACGCGGATTCGAGAGTGCAAGCCGTCATCGCGGATAAGACGATCGGTGACGTCATCACCCTCAACTCGGAAACCGGCAAATACACCCTCGGTGTAAAGCAACTTCTCGACGGACTTCTCCTCGGCTCGATCCTCGGTTACGAACAGACAGACGGCGTATGGTACGACGCCTCGCTTCCTCTGACCGGAATCGACAAAGCCCTCGCCGGTATCAACATCGGAAAACTCGTCGACACGACGTCCGGCTATGACATCGCGGACGCGTTCCAAGATACTTATCTCGGCGACGTGATGGGATTTGCAAAACACTATCCCGATCCCGCCGATACCGAAAACTACGTCTGGATGAACGGTTCCGATGAAGTTTCGGGAATCCAGTCGACCGTAGCGGATTACAATCTCTACGACCTCATCAAGGGAAATATCACCCTTGACGTCGAGGGCATGCAGATCGACTCCCTCCTCGGCATTTATCCGAAGGAGTATCTCGTCACAAAAGAGGGCGTTCTGCTCAAAAATCCCGCTGATCTGACAGAGAATTTCAAAGCCACTCTGTATTTCTCCGACGAGGCCTGCACGACGCCTGCCGCCGATATGCTCGGTGCCATCGCTTCCATGTCCGTGGATCAGTTGGCTTCGGGGCTTGATTCGATCAAGATCGGTTCTGTCATCGGCTGCATTCTTTACGACGGCGATTGGTACGATTATTCGCATACGGTTTACAGCGGGGAAGACGCTTTGGCACTGACGCCCGCCTCCGGCATCCTCGCGTGCCTTGCCGACCTTTCGATCGCGGACCTTACGGATTCTTCCGCCGTGACGGCGAAGATCCAGAACGTGAAACTCGGTGAAGCACTCGGCTATACGAAGGTTTACGATCCTCTCGATCCTTCGGTTTACAATTGGTACGACGGAACGGAACCCGCCGCCGGAATTCTCGGCGCACTTGCGGATTCCAAGATCTCCGAGATCGAAACTTCGATCAACACGCTCTCCGTCGGCAAAGTCCTCGGTTACGAAAAACGCGGGGACGGAAAATGGTATGAAAACGCTTCGGCAACAGAACCCGTGACCGGCGTTCTCGCTGCGATCATCGACTGTCAGGTGCAAAACCTCCAGACCCGCATTACCGCGCTGAAAGTCGGCGAAGTCATCGGTTGGACGTTTGAAGGCGGCGTATGGATGGACGGTACCGTTCCCGCGACCGGTATAATGACCGCACTCGCGGATCTCACAGTCAACGAACTCTCCGATTCCGCGAAAGTTTCCGCTTGCATCCGCACAGTTAAAGTCGGCGAAGCCATGGGCTTTGTTAAACGCGGTGACGGCAAATGGTATGAGAACTCCACGGCGGTCGATCCCGTTTCCGGCGTACTCGGTGCCATTGCGGACAGCGACATCGGAAATATCGAAACGGACGTCAACGGCACCAAAGTCGGTGTGATCCTCGGTTATTACACGGAGGACGATACCACATGGTATACCGATTCGACGAAGTCCGAAGAACTCTCTCCCTTGCTCAACAAGATCAGTGCTTCTCAACTTTCGAATATCGGCAGCGTGATGGATAATCTCGTTCTCTCCGACATCTTCACTCCCGCGGAATTGAGCAGCGGATTTCTCTCTCTCCTGTTCGTCACGCAGAAGGATTCCGGCGGATCGACGGTCTTGGTCGGCGGCAAACCGGTCAAGGAAAAGACAAGCGGCAACGTTCCTCTGTCGAGAGTTGCTGAAGCCATGCAGGACACCATGCAGTACGCGACGGTCGGCGAAATGATCGAAAAGGGCGTGGTTTCCATCGACGATGCCGCGCAGAGCAAACTCGATGCTGCGGATGTGCTCGCTTACGCGATGGCGGTTCCTCCGATGACGGATCCCAAGACGGACGAGCGCAGCTGGCGCTTCAAGAGTATTTCGGATTTCATTAACGACCTTATCAATATGATCCCATAAATTATACAGCGAAAAACGCCGGAAGCATTTACGGGCGTTTTCATAGGGATTTTTTCCACGCGCGAACAAGAAAAAGCACTCTGACAAACACTTTTTGCGGATTACCCGAATGGAATTCCTCTGCAAACCGAAAAAACAGGTCTGTCCGACATATAAAAAAGAAAACGGCGGGAACGTTTGGTTCCCGCCGTCTTTGGCTTTTTATTTCGGTTCGTTTTCGTCGGCTACCGTACCGGCGTACGCCGACGCTCCGAAAACAAACCGTCGCGCGCGTCCTCTCTCCCTACGAAAGACGCCCTTTCCGGCGTTTTTTTGTTTACTGTTCGGTTTTGCGTTTTCTTTCTCTGCGGTATTTTCCGGGGCTGATGCCGTATTCTCTGCGGAACAGTTCCGTCATGTACTGCACCGAGCAGAATCCGCATTCTTCCGCAATTCCGGAGAGGGAGAGTTCGGGGCGGTCGCCCATCATACGCCGGGCGAGGGAAAGGCGGACAAGCGCGATTTTGCGGTTTGGTGAGGTGCCGAAGAAGTTGCGGAACATACGCCGGAAATAGGATTCGCTCACCCCGCACCGGTCGGCGAGTTTCCTTACGGTGAGATCCCGATCGCGAAAGTGCGTTTCGATATATTCCTCCGCCTCCGCGACCGTGCGTTTGGAGGAGGGGGAGAGGTACCGCTTTTCACGGTTTGCGACCGCGTTTCCGTAGATGCGGTAGAACAGTTGCGCCCGCGTGAAAAAGCCGTCCTCTTTGCCGTTGTCGAACTCGTTTTTCATCTTGGTGAACAACCGCTCCGTTTCTCTCGGAACTCTCCGGCATCAGGAAGATCAAAGTGCTTCCGTACCACCCCTTTGCCGCTTCCCGCTACGAAGCGCTCGGAAAGGAAAACCGTTTGCCTTCCGCCGATGCCGTCCCCGATAACAACGCTCTTGAACAGGCGGTTGCAACGCTCCGCGGTTACGGTCTGACTGCCGTCAACGGTGCCGCCGACGATTAAAAGTCCCCCCTTTCAAGAAAAAACGACCGTTTTCGGACGGTCGTTTTTTGATTTCATTTTTGAATATAGGAGTGGAGAAGCGAGCGGAGCGATTTCTTCGTTTCTTCGGTCGCTTCCGCGAGAGGCAGACGGACTTCCGGCGCGCACATCCCGCACTCGCTCATGGCGAACTTGACGGGAACGGGGTTGGTTTCCGTGAACATCGCACGGCAGAGCGGGAGCAGGGAAAGTTGCACCGCACGGCTCTCCGCGTGGCGACCTTCGAAATACAGATCCGTGATGTCCGACACCCGCCTTGGCAGGAGGTTGGAAACGACGGAAACGGCACCCTTTCCGCCGAGGGCGAGTACCGTGTAGATCTGCGAGTCGTTCCCCGCGTAAAGCGGAAGCGCACTGCCGAACCTCGCCGCGTCGCACAGACGGTCGGCACTGTCGGATGCCTCTTTGATGCCGACGATGTTCTCCTCCTCGGCGAGCAGGGCGAGTTGGTCGAGCGAGAGATTCACGCCCGTTCTCGACGGCACGTTGTACAAAAGCACCGGCACGTCGGATGCTTCGGCGATCTTTCGATAGTGCGAAACAATCCCCGCCGCCGTCCCTTTGTTGTAGTAGGGCGTAACGACGAGGATGCCGTCCGGCTGATAACGGCAGGCGGTTTTTGTGTGTTTGAGCGCGAGGGCGGTATCGTTCGTGCCGGTTCCGAAAATCAGAGGACACCGCCCGCCGACACGTTCCGACGTGTGCGCATAAAGCGCGGAACGCTCTTTGTCGGTGAGAGTGGCGGCTTCTCCGGTCGTTCCGCCGACGATGAGCGCACCGATCCCCGCGGCGATCTGATCTTCGATCAAGCGGTCAAGGGCAGGGTAGTCGATCTTTCCGCTTCGGAACGGAGTGACGAGCGCCGTGCCCACACCGCGAAAAATCACTTTCTTTTTCATTTGATACCCTTGAAAAAAGTCTTTACTTCGTGTATAATAGTACTGTTATACACATTACAGTTTATGATTTTCTCTTTATGGGAGCAACTATGGAAACCGTTCAGAATGAAATAATCAACGAGCGTCCGAAAACCGACCTCGTAACCAAAGATTTTTACTACGATCTGCCCGAAGAACTGATCGCCCAGTATCCCGCCGCCAAAAGGGACGAATGCCGGCTGATGATCGTGGACAGAAGCAAGACCGGCGTGGAACATAAGATCTTCCGCGACGTGATCGACGAACTTCGCCCCGAAGATATGCTCGTCGTCAATTCGTCCAAGGTCATTCCCGCGCGCCTGCTCGGTACGACCGAAAAGACAGGAGGACCGATGGAACTCCTGCTTCTCCGCGCACTCGGCACGGGAGAGTGGGAAACCCTCGTCCGCCCCGGCAAACGCGCCAAAGAGGGAGCGAAATTCCACTTCGGCGACGTGCTGACCGCGACCGTGACCGGAATTGTCGAGGGCGGAAACCGCACCGTGAAGTTCGAATACGACACCGAAAAATATCATAACATCTACGAGGTGCTGGACGTAGTCGGCAATATGCCCCTTCCGCCCTATATCACAAAGAAACTTGAAAACAAAGACGACTATCAGACCGTCTACGCCAAGCAGGAAGGTTCTGCCGCCGCACCGACCGCGGGACTTCATTTCACGGAAGAACTGCTCGACGCCATCCGCAAGAAGGGTGTCGGCTACGGAGAAGTTACCCTCCACGTCGGTCTTGGCACGTTCCGCCCCGTAAAGGTGGACAGGATCGAAGATCATCTGATGCACGGCGAGTATTTCTACGTTACCGACGAGGTCGCCGCCGAGATCAACCGCCGCCGCGCCGCCGGAGGACGTATCGTTGCCGTCGGAACCACGTCCTGCCGTGTTCTTGAATCCGCTTCGGACGAAAACGGTATCGTTCATGCCGTCAGCGGAGAAACCGGAATCTTCATCTATCCGGGATATAAGTTCAAGGCCGTCGATGCCCTCATCACCAATTTCCACCTTCCCGAAAGCACGCTCATTATGCTCGTCAGCGCCCTCGCAGGAAAGGAACGGATCATGGCGGCTTACGAAGAAGCCGTCAGAGAAAAGTACCGCTTCTTCTCCTTCGGCGATGCCATGCTCATCGAATAATTTTCCGTCATACTGCGTTGCGGTATTGTTAGTTGTTTTGACAACAATTCTTTACAAGAAAGCGTAATATCATGTCCGAAGTGTTCGTTTGCCCGAAGTGCATGAAACAACTGAATATGACCGACCGAACGGCAAAATGCGAATCGGGGCATTGCTTTGACCGCGCGAAAGAGGGGTATTTCAATCTCCTCCTCGGACAAAACGGGGGAACCCACGGCGATAACAAACAGATGATCCTCGCCCGCAGAAACTTCCTTGACCTCGGTTATTACGCCTCCTTGGCGGATGCCGTGACGGAAGCCGTCCTTGCCGTGATGCCGGAGGACGGAACTCTGCTGGACTGCGGTGCCGGAGAATGTTACTATACCGACCGGACGGAAAAGGCGCTGACTGCCGCCTGCCGGCATGCCGAAGTGTATGCGTTCGACATCTCCAAAGATGCCGTCATTCTTGCCTCCAAGCGAAATAAGAACATCCGACTTGCCGTCGCCGGTGCTTATCACATGCCGGTCGCCGACGGGAGCGTGGACGTGGCGCTCAATATGTTTGCGCCGTTCGCCGGCGAAGAGTACCTCCGCGTGCTGAAAGCGGGAGGCGCCCTCGTTATGGCGATCCCGGAGAGAGAACATCTCTTCGGATTGAAATCCGTCCTGTACGACAAGCCGTATAAAAACGAGGTCGCGGATTTTGCCATTCCCGGTATCACTCTGACCGCGAACCGAGAACTCCGCTACACAGTCACTCTCGAATCTCAAGCCGCCGTCGGCGCTCTGTTTGCCATGACACCTTACGCTTACAGAACGGGAAGCGAGGGTCGAGAGCGGATCGCAAAACTCGATCGATTGACCACCGAACTCCATTTCCGCGTACTTACTTATAAGAAGAAAGGAAACGCCGATGAAGAATAACGCCAATACCAAAAGCCGCATCGTCAGTGCCGCGTGGAAACTGTTTTACGAAGTTGGTTATGACGACACCACCGTAGAGGACATCGTCCGAGAGAGCGAAACGTCCAAAGGTTCTTTCTATCATTATTTTGAGAGTAAGGACGCGCTTCTCGGATCCCTTTCCGTTCTTTTTGACGAGAAGTATGAGGAACTGATCCCCACGCTCGACGGAAAGAAAACCTCGTTTGAAAAACTGATGTATCTCAATCACGATCTCTTCTTTATGATAGAGAATTCGGTATCGCTCGATCTCCTTGCACGTATGTATTCGTCGCAGATCGTAACCAAAGGCGATAAGCACCTTCTCGACCGCAACAGGATTTACTACAAGATCCTCCGCAAGATCTTTGCCGACGGACAGGAAGCCGGGGAATTCGTAACCGAGATTTCCGTCAACGATATGGTCAAGACTTACGCGCTCTGCGAGCGTGCGCTCCTGTACGACTACTGTATGTGCAACGGTGAGTACTCGCTCACGGATTATGCCGACAAAATGCTGCCGATGTTCCTCGGCGGCTACCGCACGGGAAAGATCTGATTTCCCCTTTCGGAACCCAAAAGACCGGTTTCAAAGCCGGTCTTTTTTGTATTCCGTGAAATTTTATTTTTCGTCTATATTTTGGTATGCAATACGTTCTATATGAAAAACAGTTGAAAACAAAGGAGAAATCAACAGAAAACGCATTTTCGGTCTAACTCAATACTATTATCAATTCTGTATTGACGAACAGAAAAAAGTGTGCTATAATAGCAACATCAATTTTTTCAGAATCGAGAAATCACATGACTACTACAATGATCATTCTGTCGATCATTCTCTACATGGGAATGATGATGTACATCGGCATCCGTTTTTCCAAAAAGAACAAATCTTCCGACGACTTCTACCTCGGCGGACGTAAACTCGGACCCTTCGTTACCGCGATGAGCGCCGAGGCATCCGATATGTCCTCCTACCTTCTGATGGGTATTCCCGGTGTCGCTCTCCTCACCGGCATCCTCGGAAACACCTCCGGCTTTGCCGAGTCCATTTGGACGATCGTCGGTCTTGCCATCGGTACTTACCTCAACTGGCTCTTCGTGGCAAAGCGTATTCGCCGCTACACAGAGAAAACCGGTTCCACCACGCTCCCCGCGTTCTTCTCCGACCGTTTCGGCGATAAGGCAGGTTTCCTTACCGCGATCGCCGCGATCGTGATCGTGATCTTCTTCGTTCCTTATACCGCTTCCGGTTTCTCCGGCGTCGGCAAACTCTTCAACTCGCTCTTCGGCGTTGACTATCACGTCGCAATGATCGTCGGTGCGATCATCGTCATCATCTACACGGTAGCCGGCGGATTCCTTGCAGCTTCCACGACCGACCTGATCCAGTCTGTCATCATGACCTTCGCTCTGTTCGTCGTCGTATGCTTCGGCGTTGAGAACGCGGGCGGCATCGGCGAGATCGGCAACACGCTCACGAGCCTTGACGGTATCTCCTCTCTCAAACAGTACTTCAGTCTTACCGGAACGGACGGCTCCTACGGCTTCTTGCCTATCGTTTCCACGCTGGCATGGGGTCTCGGTTACTTCGGTATGCCTCACATTCTTCTTCGCTTCATGGCGATCGAAGATGACAAAAAACTCAAACTCTCCCGCCGTATCGCTTCCATTTGGGTTGTGATCTCCATGCTCGTAGCACTTCTTATCGGTATCATCGGCGTGAACTTCGCTACCAGAAACGGTCTGCTCGGCGCCGGATTCGACTCCGAGAGAATCATCATCCACATGGCAGATGCCATCGGCAAACTCGATACCTTCGCCGCTATCATCGCAGGTCTGATCTTCTCCGGTATTCTGGCTTCCATCATGTCCACGGCTGACTCCCAGCTTCTCGCCGCTTCCTCTTCCGTATCCGAGAACATCATCAAGAGATTCGTATGGAAGAACATGAAGAGCGGTTGGCAGATGTGGTTCGCACGCCTCACCGTTGTTGTGATCGCTATCGTTGCCGTGTTCCTCGCTTGGGATTCCAACGCATCCATCTTCCGTATCGTATCCTTCGCATGGGCAGGCTTCGGCGCCGCATTCGGTCCCGTTGTTCTCTGCGCTCTGTTCTGGAAACGTGCCAATAAATGGGGCGCTCTCGCCGGTATGATCTCCGGCGGCGGCATGGTCTTCCTTTGGAAGTTCGTGATCAAACCCCTCGGCGGTGTGTTCGGAATCTATGAACTTCTCCCCGCCTTCATCGTTTCTCTCATCGCCATCGTCGTTGTATCTCTTCTCACCGCGGCACCCGACAAAGAAGTTACCGACGTATTCGATGAAGTTAACGCAGGTCTGAAAGAATCCTCCGAAGTTGAGGGTTGATCCTTCCTGACATAATAAAAGAGGTAAAACTCGTTTGGGTTTTACCTCTTTTTTCTATGCTGCCGCAGGCATTTTATCGGCATCGAGCATATTCCGTAGAAAAATGCCGAAGCCCACGGTGGGATCCGCCACGGTAACGTGCGTGACCGCGCCGACGAGTTTTCCGTTTTGGAGAATGGGAGAGCCGGACATTCCCCGCACGATCCCGCCCGTCATGGCGATGAGCGCAGGATCCGTCACCTTGACCGTGAAGGATTTCGTCCCGCGCGAGGACGTGTCGATCTCGGAAAGCATGACGGTGTATTCCGCACATTCACCGTTCTTCACGGTGCAGAGTATGGTCGCAGGGCCCGCCTCGACTTCCTCACGCGTTGCCACCGGCATCGGTTCGTGCAATTCTTTGGGCAAGGTGCCGAACGTGCCGAACACGCCGCACTCGTCGTTGATTCTGACAGAACCGATCACGTTGTTTTTGAGAACGCCGTGCAACTCGCCGGGGCTTCCGGCTTCTCCTTTACCGACACCGCCGAGGATGACCTCGGTCACGTCCGCTTTCCGGATCGGCACAAGATCGGCGCCATCCCCGCCGGAAATGCCGTGTCCCAACCCGCCGAAGCGACCGGTTTCGGGATCAATGAAGGACACCGTGCCGATTCCGCAAACCGTATCTTTGACCGAAATGCCGAGTTTCAGACCGGCATCTGTCTGTTCAAACGGAAGCGACAGAGAGAATCGCCGATCCCCGCGCGAGAGTTCCACCGTCACGCTTTCGCTCTTGCCGGAAAGCGCGCGGGACAGGTCGGAAACGGAGGAGATCTTTTCACCGTCAACGGTGCAGATTCTGTCCCCCGGCTGTATTTTATCGGCGAGGTGCCTTGCGTTCACCGCTTCGACGAGTACCCCGTCCGTCTGGATTCTGATGCCGAATGTACCGCCTCCCGGAATGAGGGAGAGCGGCGCTTCGCCGTTTTTCTTTTCTTCACGGAACAGTTCGAGAAACCGTGAGGACACCTCCGTGTCGGGCGAGAGAATTGCCGTCGGCTCTGCGGCACAAGCCCCGACGGCGGTACCGCCGAGCAGGATCAAAGCACATAATCCGCAGATCCATCCTTGTATTCTTCTTTTTTTCACAACCGTATTTCCTTGTCATTATTCGGGGTTCCCCCCACGGGTTACAGTGTGGCTTTTTCCGATCGGAATATGAATAGCAAAAAAAGGTTTCACAAGTAGGCATCAAAAAAACACCGCCTGTTAAGGGCGTTTTCATAGGGATTTTTTCCACGCGCGAACAAGAAAAAGCACTCTGACAAACACTTTTTGCGGATTACCCGAATGGAATTCCTCTGCAAACCGAAAAAACAGGTCTGTCCGACATATAAAAAAGAAAACGGCGGGAACGTTTGGTTCCCGCCGTCTTTGGCTTTTTATTTCGGTTCGTTTTCGTCGGCTACCGTACCGGCGTACGCCGACGCTCCGAAAACAAACCGTCGCACGCGTCCTCTCTCCCTACGAAAGACGCCCTTTATGGGCGGTGTTTTTTGATGACAAAGGTCAGTTCGATGCGCGGTTTGCGATGAATCTTGCGGCGGCAGCCATCATTCTGACGGCTTCGGGGTAGACCTCGGCGGGCATATTGCGGTAGAAATTGTTGGCTTCCAGCGTGATCTCGCCGTCGTAATCAATTTCTTTCAGCGCGTCGGCAACGGACAGGAAGTCGACTTTTTCGAGGAACGGCATGGTATGCAGATCGGCGATGCCGTCCACGTCGTGAACGTGGAGCGCGTGCAGGCGGTTGTGTCCGAGGGCGCGGATGAAATCGGCGGGATCGTGTGAGCAGAGAACGGCGTGGCCGATATCGAGGCAGGCAACAAAATATTCGGGGTTGAGCGCGTCCATCATTTCGATGAAATCTTCGGGACGGGCGCAGGCGGAATCCACAATATGACCGCCGATGGGATTTCTCTGCCACATATTCTCAACGGCAACTTTGATGCCGAATTTCTTTGCGCAGGGTTCGAGAGAACGGTAGAACGCAACGTTCTTTTCTTTCAGCGCGGATTGGTTCTGCAAATAGAACACCTCGTGCTTCGGGTGAACGACGATCGCCTTTGCACCGAGGACGGAAGCGATCTCCATCGCGCGGACGATCCTTTCGATGATCACGGCGTTAAACTCTGCGTTTTCGGGAATGTCGGTTTTGGACGAGGGGAAGGGCGCGTGTGCCTGGTTGCAGGGAAGTCCGAGAGAATCGGCAAATGCGCGGATCCTCTTTGCTTCGTCAAGGTAGGCGGGAGAATTGAAGACGCAATCGTCTTTGAGCATATCAAAAAGGGAAAGATCGTAGCAGTCGAACCCTGCTTCCTTATACAGCCGGAGCGTGTTTTCAAGTCCGATTCTGTTGGCGATAAGGTCGGTTTGCGTTGAGGTTTTCATAATGCTCTCCTATATTGAAAAAGTCAGTTTTCGCATTGATCGGCAAGGTATCTTGCCGTGCGTGCCATCAGTTTTTCCGCTTCGGGAAGGATCTCGTCCGGCATTCCTTTCAGAAAACCGTCCGCTTCGAGCGTGATGTGTCCGTCATATCGGATCTCGCGGAGCGCATCGGCAAAACTCTGCCAATCGGTTTTCGCGAGGAACGGAATGGTGTGCAAATCCCCGATCCCGTCCACGTCGTGAACGTGCAGGGAGTGAAGACGGTCGTGTCCCAAAGCGCGGACAACCTCCGCGGGATCGTGAGAGCAGAGAACGGCATGACCGACGTCAAGGCAGGCGACGAAGAAGCGGGGATCGAGCGCGTCGATCATCTCGACGAAATCTTCGGGACGGGCGCAGACGGAATCCACGATATGACCGCCGATGGGGTTTCTCTGCCACATATTTTCAACGGCGATCCTGATGCCGAATTTCTCCGCGTAGGGTTGCAGGGAGTGATAGAACTCAAGGTTCAATTCCTTGAGTTTCTCCATATTGGAGAGGAAGTCGAGATGCTGAACGGGATGCACGACGACATACCGTGCGCCGAGCGTGGCGGCGATCTCCATCGAACGGACGATTTTTCCGAAGATGGTCGCGTTATACTCTTTGTTTTCGGGCGTGTCCGGCAGGGAGGAATGGAAGGGCGCGTGTGCTTGATGACAGGGAATGCCGAGGGCGTCGGCAACCTTCCGGATGCGCTTTGCTTCTTTCAGATAATCGGGACCGTTGAAAATACAGTTCTCTTCATAGATCATACAGCCCATGGAGAAATCGTAGGCATCGTATCCCGCGTCCTTGATGATTTCAAGCGCACGGTCAATGCCGAGGCGCTTCATCAGTTGAGAAGTTTGTGTGCAAGTTGGCATAGTGTTTCCCTTTCGTGTGGTCGGCAAATTTTGAAAAGCCGTCAGTGACCGCCTTTTTCAAGAAGTTCGTGTTTGATGTTCCAGAGTTTTTCGGAGAGATCGACGTAATAACTGTGCGGGTTCTCGAAGCGCTTGACTTCATCCCAAAGCGTCATGATCTGCTCTTTGCAGTACGCCTTGATCTCGTCAACGGAGGGAGAACGGTAGACACATTCGCCGTTTTTGAAGATGGGAACGAGCAGCTCGCGGGCGACGAAATTCTCGCAAACCTTGCGTTTCCACGTCTGCTGGGGATCGAAGAGTTCAAGGGGCTTGGATTCGTCGACGACCTCGTCGTAAACCGTCATAAGGTCTGCGGTCGCCATGCCGTTGTCCTTGTCGAAGATACGGTACACTTTCTTGAAGTGCGGGTTGGTGATCTTTTCGGGGTTCTCGGAGATCTTGATCTTGGGGAGAATCTTACCGTCTTTTTCCACGGCAACGAGTTTATACACGCCGCCGAACACGGGGTCGGATTTCGCGGTGATCAGGCGTTCGCCGACACCGGAGGAGGCCACCTTCGCCCCCTGGAGGATGGTGGCGCGGGTTATGGTTTCATCGGGCGAGTTGGATACGACGATCTTGCAATCGGTGAATCCCGCTTCGTCGAGCATTTTTCTCGCCTTCTTTGTGAGGTAAGTAATATCGCCGGAGTCAAGACGGATGCCGCATTTCCTGATGCCCATCGGAACGAGGACTTCACGGAATGCGCGGATCGCGTTCGGAACGCCGGAACGGAGAACGTCGTAGGTATCGACGAGGAGAGTCGCGTTGTTGGGGTAGGTCTTGCAGTAAGCGACGAACGCCTCATATTCGGAATCGAACATCTGCACCCAGGAGTGTGCCATCGTTCCGGTCGCGGGGATGCCGTAAACCTTGTCGGAAACCGTGCAGGCAGTCGCGGCACAACCGCCGATATAGGCGGCTCTCGCACCGAGGATCGCACCGTCGGCACCCTGCGCGCGGCGGGAACCGAATTCCGCAACGGCACGTCCGGCCGAGGCTCTGACCACGCGGTTGGCTTTGGTCGCGATGAGCGACTGATGGTTGAGCGCGAGAAGGATGAAGGTTTCGATGAACTGCGCTTCAATGGACGGCGCTCTGACCGTCAGAATGGGTTCGCCGGGGAAGATGGGGGTTCCTTCCGGTACGGCGTAGATGTCGCCCGTGAATCTGAATCCTTTGAGGTATTCGAGAAATCCTTCGGAGAAGATGCCCTTTCCACGGAGAAAAGCGATATCGTCTTCCGTGAAATTCAGTTCTTTGATGTACTCGATGACCTGTTCAAGACCTGCGGCAATGGCAAATCCGCCGCCGTCGGGAACCTTGCGGAAGAACACGTCGAAGTAGGCGATCTCGTCCCCTTTTCCGAGTTCGAAATAGCCGTTCGCCATCGTTAATTCATAGAAATCGCAAAGTAAAGTATTGTTTACAATATTCATGGGATGCCCTTTCAGATCAAAGTTCAAGTTTCATATCGCCGTCATTGATCCAACCGACTTTTTTCATAACACCGGAGAACAAGAGGGAGAGAACCGCAGGAAGTAAAATACAAGTGACGATCACGCCGAGGATGCTGTTTGCGGTGAAGCCCATAGCGGTGAAAATGCCGATGGGACCGACAAGACCGCAGGTACCCATACCGGCGGAAACGCCGTTACATTCAAGTTTGAAAAGACACGTGGCGACGGGACCGGTCGCGGCGGCTGCCAACGTGGGAGGAAGCCAGATCGCGGGTTTCTTTACGATGTTGCCCATCTGGAGCATGGAAGTTCCGAGACCTTGCGCGACCACACCGCCCCAGCGGTTTTCACGGAAGGAGATCACGGCAAAGCCGATCATCTGTGCGCAGCAACCGGCGGTCGCCGCACCGCCCGCGAGTCCCGAAATTCCGATCATCGCGCAGATGGCGGCGGAACTGATCGGCAGAGTCAGGATCATACCGACGGCGACGGAAACGATGATACCCATAAGGAAGGGAAGCACCTGCGTTGCGGAGTTGACGAACTGACCGATCACGTAGACGAGCCATGCGATTCCGGGGCAGAGGAGCATCGCGGTCAAAATACCCGAACAGATGGTAACCGCGGGGGTAACGAGAATGTCGACCTTGGTTTCTTTGGAAACGAGTTTGCCGATCTCACACGCGACGAGTACGCAGAGGAACGCGCCGGCAGGACCTGCCGAGATGGGTTTTTCCACGCCGTTGAATATGAAGGTGGCGGTCAGCGCGTTGCCGCACATTCCGACGACGCCCGATGAGAAGATGACGAGCGGGGGTGCCTTCAGGGTGTAGGCGATGGCGATGCCGAGGACGACGCCCGTCGCGCCCTGCGCGTACACTTTGAGATTGTTAAAATAAGTAAAGAAAATGCTGTCCGCGGGCATATATCCGGCGATGGTCCCGAAGATGGTTCCCATCAGCAGGGTGGCGAACAGACCGAGTGCCATAGAGCCCATAGCGTCCACAAAGTAGATCTTCGGCGAGAGCATTACGCCCTTGCGCGTCAGAAAAGCCCGAAACCCGGTTTTTTCGGTAGCGTTGTTGTTCATAGTTTTTCCTCTTTTCCTTTTGAATTTCCGACGGCTCACCGTGCGGTTCTTTTTTCTCTGTCAAGATAATCCTGTAGAATGATCTGTGCAGATAGCGTGTCGATAGTCTCCCGGCGCTTCTTGCCGTGCGTACCGGTTTCGTCGAGGAAGCGGTAGGCGGTGACGGTGGATAAGCGCTCGTCGTAGGTCTCAACAGGGATGTCCGTTTCCGTTTTTAACAGTTCGATGAAAGCCATGACGGTCTGCGCGCGGAAACCTTCACTGCCGTCCATATTCTTGGGCAAACCGACGATGATCTTTTTGCAGGAACGCGCGGCGGCTTCTTTTGCGACACGTACGGCGGTGTTTCTCATGCCGCCCTCCTTGACTGTCGCGATGCCGGAGGCGACCAGCCCCGACGCGTCACATTCGGCGAGACCGGTTCTGACGTCGCCGTAATCCACGCCGAGATATTTTCCGTGCGAGAAATCCATAGAGTTCTCCTTCATAAATATATAAACAGATTATACTATATTTGAAAAGTAAAGTCAAGAAAAATCTACTATTTTTCACGCGCGCATAAGGTAAAACCGTGCGGTTTTCCGATCGGATCCGCCCCGTTCCGGACAAAGAAAAAAGGCGGGGACACACTCCCCGCCCGTGTAGGTCGGAACTCAATCCATATACTTGCGAAGTTTGTCGATCGCGCCCTTTTCGATGCGCGAGATCTGCGCCTGCGAAATGCCGATCTCCGAGGAGATCTCCATCTGCGTTTTGCCGCGGAGGTAGCGCTTTGCGATGATGCTCCGTTCTCTCGGCGAGAGTTTTTTCAGCGCTTCGGCAAGTCCGATATTCTCCACGAGCGTTTCGTCGGAATCGTCATCGCCACGGATCTGGTCGATGACGTACACGGAATCCTCACCGTCATTGTATACCGAATCGAAAAGCGACATCGGCTCCACGATGGCTTCGAGCGCCCTCGCGACGGCGGTCTCGGATTCGGAAAGCGCGCCGGCGATCTCGGCGGTCGACGGCTCACGGTTCTCCCGCTTGGAGAATTCTTCCCGCACCGTCAGGGCGCGGTAAGCGAGATCCCGCATGCTCCGGCTCACCCGCACGGCGTTGTTGTCCCGCAGGTACCGGCGGATTTCTCCGATGATCATCGGGACGGCGTAGGTCGAGAACATGACGTCGAGGTCAAGACGGAAATTGTCGATCGCCTTGATCAGACCGACACATCCGACCTGAAACAGATCTTCCGCGCTCTCGTGCTTCGGATGGAACCGACCGATGACGGAAAGCACAAGACGGAGATTGCCGACGATCAGTTTTTCCCTCGCGAGAGCGTCCCCCTTTGCCGCGAGGGCGAGGAGGTCTTTCTTTTCGGCTTCGGTCAGCGTAGGCAAGTCCGACGTTGAGATCCCCGAGAGTTCGATTTTGTTCAACTCACACGTTCCTTTGCCAAAGGTATTTCCGGGATGATCAAAGTGTAACCAACTTCCGGGAAAATACTCAAACTCTGTGAAAAAAACAGTGAGATGCAAAGTAAAGTTTACAAATCAAACAAAAAGAAAAGGAAAAGAGATTCTGATTTCTCTTTTCCTTTTGCAAATTTGTATCGTATAATTACTCGATTTCGTTGCCCTTGGCGTCGAACAGAGGAAGTTTGCCGAGGCAGATAATATCTTTACGGTTGATGGCATTGCCTTCCGCGAGGATCGCCATTTTACCGACGATGTTACCGCCCGCCTGATTGACAAGACTTTCGAGTGCGTGGAGAGATTCACCGGTACTGATGACGTCGTCGACGATCAGCACGCGTTTGCCCTTCATGAATTCGGCATCCGCGCCGTCAACGTAAAGAGTCTGTTTGTGGTCGGTCGTGATGGAAGTGACTTCACATTTCACAACGTTGCTCATGTAGAGTTTCACGCCTTTACGCGCAAGGATGTATCTGTTCTTGCCGGACATACGGGTCATGGAGCAAACGAGCGGAATGCCTTTGGATTCTGCCGTGATCATAACGTCGTATTCGGGGGCTTTTTTCAAAAGTTCCTCCGCGCAGCGTTCGGTGAGTTCAATGTCGCCGAAGAGAACGAAGGCGGCAATGTTAAGACTGTCGCTGATGGGGCAAAGCGGGAGATCTCTTTCCAATCCTGCTACCTTAATTCTGTAAAACATGTGTATTGACCGTCGCTTCCGTCTGGACGAAAGCGTCCTTTCCCTCGGAATGAAGAAATGTTTGTCGGATTTTTCCGCAACGTATCAATTATACAACATAAATATAAGGATTTCAAGGGGTTTGACGTTTTTCTTTGAAAAACTTTCACGCATAGAAATCGTGATGCCCGACCGTGAACAGATAGGTGCGGTTCCGCTCGATCCAACGTGAGGTCGAAATGCGGGGTTCCATGAAGAACAGCGCACGGTCGGAAACGGAATAACCTTCCATCACCGCGCGTGCGGCGAGGACGGCGGAGGCGGTCGGTGTGCGGTAGACGGTGCCGTTTGCCGTCGGGGTGAACTGCACGCCGTTCTTTTTGTCAAAGATCACGCCCCACACGGTGTTGGGGAAATCCGCCGAGCGAACACGGTTGAGGATGACGGAACCGACCGCCATCTGTCCCTCGAACGGTTCGCCCTGCGCTTCCGCGCTGATGATGCGCGAGAGCCAATACAGCACGTCCGCGTCGTAGTACACGCTCCCCGCGGTCAGAGGTCTTGCCGTGCCGGAGAGGGTGACGGAACGGGAGCGATCGTTCCACGTTACGCCGAGTGAAAAGATCTTTGCGCCGATCCTGACCGGCAAATACATTCTGCCGTCGGAGAGGATCACGGCGGGATCTGAGGTGTAGAGCGCTCTGCCGTTGGCTTCGATCAGATGGGATTTGTCCGTTACGCTGAAAGTCATGCCGGAGAACGTGACCGTCGCGGTCCTCGTCGCGCTCCGATAGGTCATCTTCCCGCCGACGGCTTCCGTGATGGCTCGGAGTGATATGTAAGTGACACCGGAGATCAGCCGACCGGGAAGGGAGAGGTTCTTTCCGCCGTATGCGATCGGGATCGCGGAATAGCGGTTCACGTTCAGTTCCGTGACCGTGGGCGGGGTGTATTCCGTTTTCGCGGCGGCGGGTACGGTGAGCGCGATCAGCAGTGCGAAGATCAGAAGCGCTCCCGTGAGTTTTCGGGTGATGGATCTCATAAGCCCTCCTTTCGGGTTGCTTTCATTTTACAGGATCCGCACACACATTTCAACCCGCAGATTTTTCCCCCGTTTCCAAACAAAAGAAAAACGGATGCCGGTCTGGCATCCGTTGGAAAGCAAGGAAAAATGATCAACGGTATTCGGGGTAAACAAGTTTGGTTTCTGTCTGCATCGTGGCGTATGCCTCGTCGAGCAAGCCTTCGAAATCCACCTTGCGGAGTTCTTCCTGCACGGCTTCCATGCGGGGTTGCGTCTTGGGATGGCGGGGCGTAAAGACGGTGCAGCAGTCCTCAAACGGCAGAATCGAGGTGTCGAAAGTTCCGTATTTTCTCGCTTCGATCACGATCTCGCTCTTGTCCATTCCGATACAGGGACGGAACACGGGCAGATCGACGACGCTGTCGGTCACACGGATGGCTTTGAGCGTCTGGCTCGCCACCTGTCCCAGACTTTCGCCCGTGACAAGGCAGTCACACTTGTACTCGGCGGCGACACGCTCGGCGAGTTTCATCATGAAGATGCGGAGCAGGATGGTGAAATAGTCCTCTTCGCAGCGGTCGCGGAGTTCTTCCTGAACGTGTGTGAGAGATATCACGTGGACGTGGATCCGGGAACAGAATTCCGTCATCTCCTGCGCCAGCGTCATTACTTTTTCCCTTGCGCGTTCGGACGTGTAGGGGAAGGATTCGAAATGGAGCGCCTCGATCTCAAGACCGCGCTTTGCCATCATGCAGCCTGCGACGGGGGAATCAATACCGCCCGAAAGCAGAAGAAGTCCTCTTCCTGCACTGCGAGGGGGCAGACCTCCGGCCCCCGCTTCCTGTCCGGCACGGATGAAGGCGTATTCGTCGCGCACTTCCACGCCGACGGTAACTTCGGGATTGTGAACGTCGACTTTGATCCCTCTTACGGTCGAGAGGACGACACCGCCGATCTCCTGACAGATCTGGGGAGAAGTGAGCGGGAAGCGCTTGTCCGAGCGCTTGGCATCGACTTTGAAAGTCTTTTTACCGGCGAGTTTGGCGGGGAGGTATGCTCTCGCCGTAGCGACGATCGCCTCCATGGATTTCTCGCAGACGGCGGCACGGTTGACGGCGACGATGCCGAACACCTTTTTCGCGGTTTCGTACATACCGTCCATATCGCACTCGTCGTTTTTCGGTTCGATATAGAGCGTGGACTGAAGATAATAGATTTTGAAAATGCCGAAAGGCGACGCGCGGCGGCGGAGTTCCTTGACAAGACTTGATTCAAACGTCTGACGGTTTGCGCCTTTCAGAATGATCTCTCCGTATTTGCAGAGGATGACTTCACGAATTTCCATACATTGCTTCCTTAAAAAAGATGGTTTCATTTTACAACAAACGCGAGCGCTTGTCAAGTGCTTTTCGCACCGTCCGAATGACGGAAATGTCAAAATCGTGCAATTATTGAGCAAGAAAACTCTTGAAATCCCGCGCACGGCAGCGCATCATAAAGGCACCCAAAACACTC
>JAKSPH010000016.1 GCA_024404975.1 Clostridia bacterium
AAAAGGTGCTAACGATGCAGACAATCTGACCGTTACTCCTACCATCACCGCTTACAAACTCACTGCCGACACTGAACTTGATGGAGACAAAACCTACTACACCAAAAGCGATGCAGGTTTCAATGCAGTTGGATCTCCTGACGTCGCAAACATCGGTACCTACTATGAACAAGATCAGGGTACGATCTCCGCAGTAAAAGTTCTCGTTGTTACCGATGATAGCGCAATGGTAACTCTCACTTCCGCAAATAACGGTAACAGTGTTGACATCAAAGGTTCTAACACCGCTATCACGGACTCGACCGTTCGTAACGTTGATGTTTACATCTACTATGACGGAAGCGATTCCTCTGTTAACACCAACGGCATCGGTAACCTCGGTGATGCAACCGTAGAACTTGCATTTGAAGTTCAAGCACGTCCTCACGCATAATCAAGTTAAAAATTGCTGTTGACTTTTTGAACAATTCGTATTATAATATGATATAATATGAATTTGTGTCGAAAAACCCACCAAAAGCACCCGAAATGGCTGTTTTGGGTGCCTTGGTGGGTTTTCCACTTTTTGATAAAGTTCTGCTTCGGCGGATTTTTATAAATCTATCTTCGCCCTTTACCGGACGAAAAGGAGAAAATATGAATCAAAAGGCGAAAAAAATAGTCAAGAGAGCGGTAGATATCTTTCTTTGGGTATTTATGGCATTTGCCTGTTTCGTAACGGTACTTGCATTTTTGAAAAACTCAAGTGCTGACGGAACACCGAGAATCGGCAACAAGCTTATGCTCACCGTTGTATCCGATTCCATGGAAGGACCGAACGGCTTCTATATCGGCGACTTGATCTTCAGCGATTCCATTACTTCGGAAGAAGCGTTGAATCTTAAAGTCGGCGACGTAATTACTTTCCCGACCAATATGATCGTGGAAGGTTCGGTGGTATATAATACTCACCGTATCGTCGAAATCAAAGAAGATACCGTTCATCCCGGAAAACTGTTATTTATAACACAGGGTGATAACACACTCGGTCCCGACGGATACGAAGTAAGTTCCGACAACGTTATCGGTGTGTGGACAGGCAAACGTGTGGCAGGATTCGGAAAGTTCATTTCTTTCCTGCAGAGCAGTACCGGTTTCCTCTGCTGCATCGTGCTTCCCATGGCGGCACTGTTCATCTATGAACTTGTCGTTCTTCTGAAGAACGTGAACGCAGTTCGCTACAAAGACAAGAAAGTCATTACCGCAGAAGACGAAGAATTGATTCGCCAGAAGGCAATCGAAGAGTTCCTTGCGAAACAAGCTCAGGCTCAGGCACAGCAGAACTCCGATGCCGCTGCAACAGAAAATAAGGACGACAAAAACGCTTGATTTTTTGCCGAATACGCTTTGAAAAAACGGGAAAAACACTCCCGTTTTCTCAACTGCGCCCTTTTTTTCTCCCTTAAAAATCTGTTATATTTTCGTTTTTTGATTCCTATTTGCTAAATTATTAAGATAAGGAGTATGGGTATTCATGGAAAGAACTCTCGATGCCTTTTTCAACTGGTTCTTCGCATTTATCACCGAGATGTTCGCTAACATTTGGAGCGGCATCGTAAGTTTGTTACGCGGAATCGTCAAGATCTTTGATTTCGGCACCTACTTCGGATTGCTCGCGAATTACAGCAGCGGATTCGGCTTTATCGGTTGGATCCTCGCCGTCCTTACTTTCATCCTCGTTTATCTGTTCTTCGCCGGAGTCATCTTCCTCATCGTGCTGATGGTACGCAGAGAAATCCGTCATCGCAATTCCATCTCGCAAAACGACGACCTCCTCGACGAGATCGCAGGTCTGCACAAAGAAGTCGACCGCCTCGTGATGGAGAAAGAACGTATCCTCGATATGAAGTCCCTGACCGGCGGTTATACCCCCGAACTCGCAAGCGGCGAACCCGCTTCCATCTTCAATCCCGACGGCACGCCCGCAGCGGATACCGAACCCGAATCGCGTGAAAAACGTTTCTTCATCCTCGACCGAATCGACGAAAAGTATATTTCCTACGTCAACCCCGGTTACGACGATACGCTCTCCCTCGCCGAGATCTGCGAAGACTTCCGCAATTTCGCCTGCTTCAACTCTCACTTGTTCTATGAGATCAAGACCATCCGTCTTGTATTCGCCGGACTCTCTACCACGAAGATGCTGATTTTACAGGGTATTTCCGGTACCGGTAAAACCTCTCTTCCCTACTGCATGGGTAAATATTTCGAAAGCCCAACGACCATCGCTTCCGTCCAGCCGTCCTGGAAAGAGCGTTCCGAGTTGTTCGGCTTCTTCAACGAATTCACTAAGAAATTCAACGAAACCGAAGTTCTTGCCAGAATTTACGAATCTTCCTACACCGACGACGTAAACGTCATCGTACTGGACGAAATGAACATCGCCCGTGTCGAGTATTACTTCGCGGAAATGCTCTCCGTGCTTGAATTGCCCGACGCAAACTCCCGTCAGATCCAGCTCGTTCCCTCCGTTTGGGAAAACGACCCGAAACACCTCGATAACGGACGTATCCACATCCCCGAAAACCTCTGGTACGTCGGTACCGCTAACAACGATGACTCGACCTTCTCGATTTCCGATAAGGTTTACGACCGTGCATTTATCGTCAACCTCGACTCCAAAGGCGTTCCTTTCGAAGCCCCCGAAACCTTCAGCCGCAGAGTAAGTTACTCCCACATTCAGAAACTCTACGACGAAGCGCTCCGCAATTCCCCGATGTCCGAAGAACTGCTCGGAAAGATCGAACAACTCGACAGTTACGTTATCGAACACTTCCGTGTGGCTTTCGGTAACCGTATTCTCAAACAGATCAGCACCTTTGTTCCCGTTTACGCGGCTTGCGGCGGCACAGAGATCGAAGGTCTGGATTATATGCTTGCAACCAAAGTGTTCCGCAAATTTGAAGGTTTGAACCTCGTACTCGTTCGTGATGAGATTAAGGGCCTCATCAACACTCTCGACGCACTCTTTGGAAAAGACGCCATGACCGAATGTATCACATTCCTTCGCCGTCTGCAGAAATCCTACTAATGACTGCTTACAATTTCATCAACTGATAAGGAGGTTCCTATGTCTGAAAACGAGAAAAAAATCGGTTCTGCCGACGTTACGGAAGACATTTACGAAGGGACCTCCTCTTCTTTGGTTCGCCTCGTAGATGAATACGCGCAATATCGCTCCCTCCTCGGTGCTTTCGGCACCGGAGATGCCAAGATGGAACTCAAACGCCGTTTCATCCTCAAAATGCTCGATGAAAAATGGATCGTCGCCGTAGAAGATGCCCTGCCCTCTATGGACACCATTATGCGTCATCCCGCTTCCGCGCTCTCCGAATACGAAGAGGTTTTGCCTATCGAACGCACGAAGAAGGTCACTTCGCAAAGCGTCGTCCACCTCTCCCAGCATACCGACCTCATCAACGAGATCCGTTCCGACGGTGTCGTTATGCCGTCCAAACTGCTCAACTTCGGGCAGGAGGACACCTATTTAACTTACGAAAACAGATTTCTCAACACCCTCGTTCTGCGTGTGTACTCTTTCGTTATGGGAAGATACGACGCCGCGACCGAAAACGGTGTGGATGAAAAAAATATCGCTTTCCTCTACGAACAGTCCTTCGAAGAAGGCGAACGCAAAGGAAAGATCAAACTCTCGATCGAATACTCCGAGCCCCCCAAAGAGAGCGAACTTCCGCAAAGAAACTACGTCACCACTCACGACCTCTGGAAGCGCTTTGAAAAGATTGTCAGCGCGGTCAAAAGTCTGATGGGTTCGCCGTTCGTGCGCGAGATGGGAAAGAACTACGTCAAGCCCCCCATTATGCGTACCAACAAATTGCAGAAGCACGTCGATTTCCGTGCCTGCCTCAATCTGTGGGAATTCTTTGAAACCTACGAAAACACGGGTTACGAAACTCTCGTTCAGGAAGACCTGCTCAAACCCGATGATCAGACCGTCCGCGATATGATGCAATCCGTTGCGGCACAGTACGTTCTTTTCAAGAAGAACACCAACGCGGAAGATGAGCAGATCACGCTCGATTCCCGACTTTCCAACGTGTTCTCGCCGAAGTTCAAGGACGAACTCGACGACCTCGATGAGGAGGAATACGAGGAGGAACCCCCGAAAGACAACATTCTCGACGAGGTTCTCAAATCCCCCGAAAGCGCCGATCTCATCGACGAGGCGATCCGCATTGCCCTCATCGCCGACGAATACTACGTTGCCGAAGCCACCGAGGAAGAGCCTGCCGCTATGGAAGAAGGAAAGGTGCTTTACAAGTACAACTACTCCTTCCTCGCACGTCTTATCTTCGCGCAGAACCCGACACAGGATTTCTATACCGAACTCAAAAACCACATTCTCGCCTATTCCGGCGTGAAAGACAAGATAAGTTGGCATCACGAACTGTTCATGCACAGAAGATTCAAGTGCGCGATGGTCAACGTCAAGGGAAAGACGCTCTATCTGTATTTGCCGCTCAATCCCGCCGATTACCCCGAAAGCAAGTACCACCACGAGGACGTCGGACAGAAGAAGGAAACCGAACTTCCGTTCCTGCTTAAGATCCGCAGCAGACGCGCACTCAAATACGCGTTTGAACTCATTGACATCGTGATGGCGCAGATCCCGCTCAATGTCAACGAGAAATTCGTTCCGAAGGACTATCACATGCCCTACGCGGACGCGGAGGAACTCGCCGACAGACGTCCGCCGCTCGTCAAACGCCTTTACGAGCATACCGAAAAACAGCCCCCCGCTCCCGAAATCAAGGAGCAGATCTATATCACTTACCAGTACTCCTTCACTGCGCGTCTGATCCTCGCGGAACTCGAAACGCAGCAGTATTACGAAGAACTCAAGAACTACACGCTTTCGTTCAAGAAGGTGAAGGCGAGAATGGCTTGGTCGCATGAGACCTTCTCGCTCGGAAGAGAGAAACTCGTCCGCTTCAAGATGCGCGGAAAGACGCTTGCCGTACTGGTGAATATTCCCGCGGGTACGGAACTGCCGAAATTCGCAAACTACGTTCCGGAGCCTCAGAATCCCGACAGCGGATTCACCTATCTGTTCAAGGTTACGAGCCAACTCGCCGTCAAGTACGCGAAAGAGTTGATCGAAACCGCGATGAAGGCAAAAGAGATCCCGTTCGGCGAACTTCAGAACGAGAAATACACGATGCCAAAACGCTCGCTCAAGTATATGCTCACTTGCGAGCCGCCGCTCGTGAAGAAGATCGAAAGCACCAAAAAGCCGTTCTGGGAGGGAGATCTCGCAGACGAGAAGAAACCGTCCTTCCTCAAACGGTTGTTCAACCCGCTCTTCAAGAAGCAGGATGAGGAACCCGCAAAAGAGCCTGTCAAGACCGAGCAGCCGCCCGTGATCGCCGCAGTTCCCGCGGTTGACACCGAGGAGGTCGAAGAGATCGAAGAGATCGCCGAAGTTGCCGAGGAGCCGATCGAAGAAACGGTCGCTGCCGAAGCCGCGGACGAAGAACCGATCGACGAAACTGTCGAGGATACCGAAGCGGAAGAAGCGGAAGCCGAGGCGGAAGATTCCGACGATGACGAAGGCGAAGTTCCCGAAGGCGAAGGCATTGCCGCTCCCGCCGAAGAACAGACCTATATCACTTACATTTACTCCTTCTCTGCCCGTCTGATCCAATCGGACATCGACGTTCAGGACAGATACGGCGAGATCAAGAATTACGCGCTTTCGTTCAAACGCGCGAAAGCAAGAATGGCTTGGTCCTACGAAACCGTTTCGGTCGGCCGTGAAAAGATCGTGCAGTTCAAGATGCGCGGAAAGAACATTCTGATGCTTGTGAACCTGCCCGAAGACGTCGAACTGCCCAAGTTCGGCAACTACGAAGCGGAGCCGCTCAAGAACACCGGAAGCGGATTCACCCACTCGTTCAAGGTTTCGAGCCAACTCGCCGTCAAGTATGCCAAGGCGTTGATCGAAACGGCGATGAACGGACTGAATATCCCGTTCACCGAGCAGAAGAACGAGAATTACAGACAGCCAAGACACACCCTGTCGTATATGCTCACCTGCGAGCCGCCGCTCGTCAAGAAACAGATCAGCAACAAAAAGCCGTTCTGGATGGGCAACGACGGCAACCCCGAAGTCGTCAAGACGACTATCGTTCCCGCAGCGGAAGCCGTTCCGGAGGACGAAAACACGACTTACACGTCGTATCAGTACTCCTTCACCGCCCGTCTGATCCTCGCGGACGACGGCGTGCAGGAACGTTACAGTGAGATCAAGAATCACGCGCTGTCGTTCAAACGCGCGAAAGCGAGAACCGCGTGGTCCTATGAAACCGTTTCGGTCGGTCGTGAGAAGATCGTGCAGTTCAAGATGCGCGGAAAGAACATTCTGTTGCTCGTCAACCTTCCCGAAGGTACCGAAGCGCCGAAGTTCGGAAGTTACGCTCCCGCCCCCCTGAAGAATACGGGAAGCGGATTCACCTGCTCGTTCAAGGTTTCGAGCCAACTCGCCGTCAAGTACGCGAAAGAGTTGATCGGTGCCGCGATGGAAGCAAACAACGTTCCGTACGTTGAAGCGCAGAACGTGGACTACAAGCAACCGAAACGCCCACTCAAATCCATGCTCACCTGCAATCCCCCGCTCGTAAAGAAAACAACGAGCAATGAAAAACCGTTCTGGGTGAAAAAATGAAAAAAATTGCCAGTACGTTATCAACGGTAGTCATTTTGTTTTGTTCCCTTCTCGTCGTAGTCGGCGTATATTACAAATTGACGGGAAATAACGTCCTCCCGATGCAGATGGTCTGGGTACTGACGGACAGTATGGAAGATACCATTCCGGCAAGAAGTTATATCCTGATCAAAAAAGCCGATGCGAGTGAAGTGAAAGAGGGCGACGTCATCACGTTCGTATCCTCCGATCCCTCCATCCGATCCCTCAACAACACGCACCGCGTGATCGCTGTGAACACCGACGGCACTTTCGTGACCAAGGGCGATCACAATCCCGGTGCTGACCTCTACCCCGTTCAACCGGAGAACGTCGTCGGCATTTACGTCCGTAATATGCCCGTTCTTACGTTCTTCGGCAGGATGTTCGCTTCCTCGGCGGGGTTCATTCTCTTCCTCTTCTTCATTCTCGGATCGTTTGCGCTTTCCATCGCAAACCGCTTGAAAGAGGAGAAAAAGAAGGAATTTGAAGAGAAAGTCAAGGCGGAGGTCGCAAAACTTGAGCAAAACCCCGAACTTTTAAGAGAATCTCTCAAAAAACAAAACGAAGGCAAGGACTGATCCTGTCTATCATTTTTAGGAAAGGCGGAAAACAAATATGTGGAGTTTTTTCAATAAGCACGGAAAAACCATCGCCATGATCATCGCCGTTTTCGGCGGTCTGATGCTTTTGATCACTGCCGTCTTCTTAACGAACGATTACAAGACGGAGATCACCAAGAGTGCCGCCGTTCAAGCGAATTACAACACCTTTGAAACCCGCCAGGCGGTCGAAAACAGTTTGGGCAAATACGTTACCAAAGCGATCGCGAACGCGGAGGTCATCACGGAATCCGTATCGAGTGAAACCGATCTCAAGACATATCTTATGGCCATCGAAGACCATACGACAGAACAGGACGAGAATTTCTACGTCAAGTTCGTCAGATGTATCAAGGACGGCGTTTTGCTCGACAGTTCCCTCGACCCGTCGGAAAGAACGATGCCGAATTACTGCACGGCTCACCCCGACACCGCCGGTTATGCCGGAAAGATGACGGACTCTTTCATCAACCAGCAGCTCGTCTGCTTCTATGCGCCCGTCAGAAATTCCGACTACGCAGACGGTATCCTTCTCTACTACACCTACGAAACGCTCAACAAACTGTACGTCAACGACATTTTGTCAAGACCGCAGGACGGTTCCGTGTTCAGAGTATTCTGCACGTCCGACGGAAACGTGATCGGCGGCGATATGACTGATCCCGATCTGTTCAACGGCGATACCGTGGAGGTCGGAAGTCTTCTTGCGACTCTCAAAGGCGTGATCGGTGACGGCCCGAAGGTCAGAGAGGTGACCGAAGCGCTCACCGGCGGAAAAGACACTTTCGTTTCCATGAACATCGGTTCGACCGAGTACGTGATGGCATTCTCGACCAGTGCCGACACGATGAGCGGACTTGTCGTCGTCGAACTCTTCCCTGTCAATGAACTTTACGTCAACGGTCTGCAAACCGTATATACCATCGTTGCGATCATCATTCTGTTCGGTCTGATCGCACTCGGCGTATCCATCTTCCTCGTCATCCACAACATCAGCATCCGCCGCCGTCTGTTCAACACGGAAACCAAAGACGCGGTGCTCGATTGTTTCAACCGCTACGGTTTCGAGCGCGAGGTCGAAAAGATCATCGCACGGAACAACCTCAACTATTCCTCGATCGTTGAACTTCATATTTCGCATTACCCTTACCTGCTCGAAAAGTACGGAAAAGAAGAAGTTTCCTCGCTGATCCGCTACATACGCGGCATTCTCCCCCGTTTCCTCAGGATCGAAGAAACCTTCGGCTATGCCGATGAAGGCAACTTCTTCCTGTTGATCCACGCAACGAACAAAGACGATCTGATCGGACGATTGAAACTCATTGCGTACGCCATCGGAAGATTCCGCAACGCGAAAGTATGGAACCTGCAACCGAAATACGGCGTATTTGAAATTGAAAAACAGGACAGCGTGGCTGTCCCCCAGATGATCGACTACGCGATCGAAGCCAACAAGACGGTCACGACGCTTTCCGCCGAAGCGGGAAGCCTGCCGATCCACTTCTACGACAACGAACTCCGCCGTGTCCGCATGCTGAACGAAAACATGGAGATCCGTATGGAATACGCCCTGCAATCGGGAGAATTCCAGGTATTCTTTCAGCCGAAGTATAATTTGAACACCAAGACCATCGAGGGTGCGGAAGCGCTCGTCCGTTGGTACAACGTCGATACCAAGGTTTACGAACGCCCCAATCTGTTCATGGCACTGTTCGAATCCAACGGTTTTGTTATCAAGTTGGATAAATACGTATTTACCAAGGTTTGCGAGTTCATCAGTTACTGCACCGCGCACGGAAAACCGGTCTACCCCGTATCCGTCAACATTTCCCGTGTCACGGCGGTTCAGCCGGACTTCCTTGAATTCTACACCCGTGAGAAAAAGAAATTCGGTATTGCCGACGGCATGATCATGATCGAGTTTACCGAGAGTTTCGCTTACGAGAACTACGAAAACCTTGAAAAGATCGTTACGACGCTCCATATGAGCGGATTCAAATGCTCCATCGACGACTTCGGATGCGGTTATTCGTCGTATCAGATTCTGAAGATGCTTCCGATGGACGAGATCAAACTCGACCGTATGTTCATGCTCCCCGGTCTTTCCTACGACCGCGACCAGGACATTTTCCAGAGTATCATCGAACTTGCCAAGAAACTTAACATGATGGTCACCCAGGAAGGCGTCGAGGAACCTGCCGACGTCGAGAGAATGCGCGCACTCGGTTGCGACGTCATTCAGGGTTACGTTTACGCGCGCCCCATGCCGCTTTCCGACTATCTGACCTTCCTCACTAACGCAAGAGATAAGGTCCTCTGATTTATATTAACAACTCAATCACACCTGCGGTTGACACCGCGAACAAGGACAATATGCCACTCGGCGGCGTGTCCTCGTTTTTATTTTAAAGGTTCTAGCTTCAGAGGGTGCCTCCGTCACGGCGGTCGAAAACGGTTTCGAAGCGATCAGCCGCGTCAAAGAAAGCACCGACTACGATCTCATACTGATGTATCTTGTCATGCCTATGATGAGCGGTGTTACCGCGGTACGCGAGATCAAGAAACTTCTCGACGGGGTGGGAAAACGCGCGAAGCAACGTCAAAATTCCCTGTTTTCTCAACGAAAATTGCAGAAAAAACCTATGTTTTCTATTGACAAAACGGGAGGGGTATGCTATAATTTCATTATACACCGTGTTAGCGCGGTAAAGCGGTAAAGTAAGGAGAAAGTCATGACAAATTGGCACAACGAATCGACAGACATTTTATGTGATGCGCTATTAGCACTCAAAACCCGCGAGGAATGTTATCAGTTGCTCGACGATCTTTGCACAATAAAGGAAGTACTTGATATTTCGCAAAGACTGTCCGTTGCCCTTCTCTTGGATAAAAAGACGAGTTACAACACCATCAGCCAGGAAACCGGCGCAAGCACGGCTACCATCAGCCGTGTATCCAACTGCTATGAATACGGCACCGGCGGCTACCGCACCGTTATTGAAAGATTGAAGGAAAAGAAAGATGATTGACGAATCCCTCTTGAGTTTCGAGGAGAAATGTACCTACAAACTCCGGGCACTTTACACAAAATACGGCTACCTTCCCTACAAGATGGGAAAGTTTGAAGAATACGAACTCTACATCAGAAACAAGGATTTCCTCGTTTCCGACCGCGTTATCGCCTTCAACGACACAAACGGTAAACTGATGGCGCTCAAACCCGACGTTACCCTCTCCATCATCAAGAACGGTGAGGACGCGCCCGGTGTCAAGCAGAAGGTATTTTATAACGAGAACGTATACCGCGTTTCCGAAAGCACACACCGTTTCAAAGAGATCATGCAGACGGGACTTGAGTGCATCGGCGACGTGGACATCTACGATATTTGCGAATGCATCTCCCTTGCTGCGGAGAGTCTCGGCGCCATCGCCGACGACTTCTGCATTGAGGTCAGCAACCTTGATCTCTTGCGCGGGGTGATCTCCTCCGTCTGCGCCAACGAGGAATTTGCCGCCGAGGCGATCGCCTGCATCTCCGAAAAGAACCGCCACGACCTGAAAACGGTATGTGAGAAGTACGGTGTGGACGAAGACGGTCAGGAGAAGATCGGCTGTCTTGTTTCCGTTTACGGCGAGAGAAAATCCGTCATCGGGAAACTCCGCGAGGTATTTTCCCTGCCGGAGATCGAGCGCATGGCGACACTCTCTGAGATGCTCGACAACTCCGTATTCGCCGACAAGATCAAGTTTGACTTCTCTGTTGTCAACGATATGAACTACTACAACGGATTCGTGTTCCGCGGATTTGTGGACGGCGGATGCCGCCGCGTTCTCGCCGGCGGTCCGCACGACAACATGATGAAGAAGATGAAGCGTACTTCCGGGGCGATCGGTTTTGCGGTTTACCTCGACCGTATGGACGATCTGTTCCGCGAGAGTGAGAAATACGACGTGGACACACTTTTACTCTACGACGATGAAACGGATGCCGCAAAGGTCGCGTCCTCGGTCAGAAGTTTCGTCGCCTCCGGCTCCTCCGTGAGCGCACAGAAGAGTATTCCCGAAAAACTCCGCTACAAAAAGATCGCGGATCTGCGAAAGAAGGGTTGACCATGCTGAATATTGCTCTCCCCAAAGGAAGACTCGGAGAAAAAGTCTACGATATGTTTGAGAAAGCGGGTTATGACTGCCCCTCGATCAGGGAAAACAACCGCAAACTCATTTTTGAGAATGAAAAACTCGGCATTCGATTCTTCTGGGTGAAGCCGTCCGACGTTTCCATCTACGTCGAGCGCGGTGCCGCGGACATCGGCGTTGCCGGCAAAGACATTCTCATTGAATACAAACCCAACGTGTACGAACTTCTCGACCTCCGTCTCGGCAAATGCCGGATGTGCGTTGCCGCGAAAAAGGAATTCCGCGACGAGGACGTCAAGGTTCTGAAAGTCGCAACGAAATTCACCGAGATCGCTTCCGATTACTATGCGGGACTCGGTCGGGATATTGACATTATCAAGCTCAACGGCTCCATCGAACTCGCACCGATCCTCGGACTTTCCGACGTGATCGTGGATATTGTGGAAACCGGCACGACACTCAAAGAAAACAATCTGGAAGTCAAAGCGACGATCCTTCCCATCAGCGCACGTCTGATCGCAAACAAAGCCGCTTTCAAATTCAAAGGCGCCGAGATCGAAAAGATCGCCGAGGCCATGAAAGGTCAAGTAAACAATGATTAAGATGTATAAGTACGGCGAAGTCGCAAACGCCGAGATCTTCGCCCGTGAAAACGTCACCTCCAACGTCGGAGACGTCGTTGCCGATATCATCGCGAACGTACGAAAGAACGGCGACCGTGCCTTGAAGGAATATTCCGAGAAATTCGACCGCGCGAAACTCGACCGGTTCGAAGTGACGGACGCGGAGATTGAAGAGGCGTTCGCTTCCGTTCCCGCGGAATTCATCGAAATTCTGAAGGAAGCGGCGGTCAACATCCGCGCCTTCCACGAAAAGCAAAAGAGAAACAGTTTCATTCTGAACGAAAAAGACGGTGTCGTCATCGGTCAGAAAGTGATGCCGATCGAGAAAGTCGGTCTTTACGTTCCCGGCGGAACCGCGGCTTACCCCTCCACCGTGCTGATGGACTCCATTCCCGCCAAGATCGCAGGATGCGAGCAGATCGTGATGGTTTCTCCCCCTATGGCAAACGGAAAGATCAATCCCGTCATTCTGACCGCGGCAAAGATCGCGGGTGTCGACAGAATCTATAAAGTCGGCGGCGCTCAGGCGGTCGCTGCCCTCGCATACGGCACAGAATCCATCCCCAAGGTGGACAAGATCGTAGGCCCCGGCAACGCCTTGGTCGCAGAGGCGAAAAAACAGGTCTTTGGCGTCGTTTCCATCGACATGATCGCGGGACCGAGCGAGATCCTTGTCGTAGCGGACAAGACGAACGATCCTGCAGTGATCGCGGCAGATCTGCTCTCTCAGGCAGAGCATGACAAGAACGCGAGCGCTGTTCTCGTCACGGACTCCAAAGAGTTCGCGGCGGCGGTTTCCGAGGAACTCGAAATTCAGATCCCCAAACTTCCGAGAGCGGAGATCGCACGGGCTTCCATCGACAAAAACGGTAAGATCATCATCGCCGAAAACGATATTATCAAAGCCATCGACATCGCCAACGATCTCGCGCCCGAACACCTCGAACTCTGCCTCGACAATCCGTTCGACTACCTCGACAAGATCAAACACGCCGGTTCCATCTTCATGGGAAAGAACTGCCCCGAAGCACTCGGCGACTATTTCGCCGGTCCGAACCACACACTCCCGACAGGCGGAACCGCGAGATTCTCTTCCCCTCTGTCCGTGGACGACTTCGTGAAGAAATCCCAATACACCTACTACTCGGCAAGCGCCCTTGAGAAGGTCGCCGGGAAGATCGCCTACTTTGCGAACAAGGAGGGGCTGGACGCTCACGCCAAGAGCGCGACAGTCAGATTTGACAAGAAATGAGCAAGTTCTTTACCGACAGACTGTCAAGCCTCGTCCCGTACGTTCCCGGCGAACAGCCGCAGGATAAGAAGTATATCAAACTCAATACGAACGAATCCCCCTTCCCGCCGTCGGAAGGCGTACGGAAAGCCGTTGCAGAGGAGGCATCGAAACTCCAACTGTACTCCGATCCCGAATGTACGGAACTCCGCCGCGAGATGGCAAAGGTCTACGGATTGCCGGAGGATTGGTTCGTGATGAACAACGGTTCGGACGAAACCCTGAACTTCGCGTTTATGGCATTCGCCGACGAGAAGCATCCTCTCGTATTTCCCGACATCACCTACGGATTCTACCCCGTGTTTGCGGAGATCAATCACATCCCTTACGAAGAGATCCCCTTGAAAGAGGACTTCTCCATTGACGTGAACGACTATATCGGCCTTGGCAAAACGGTCGTCATCGCCAACCCCAACGCGCCGACCGGAAAGTATATTCCTTTATCGGATATTGAAAAGATCGTCAAGTCCAACCCGCAGAACGTTGTGATCATTGATGAAGCGTATATTGATTTCGGCGGAGAGAGTGCCGTTGCCCTCGTTCCGAAGTATGACAATCTTTTCGTCACCGGTACGTTTTCAAAATCCCGCTCCATGGCGGGTGTGCGCCTCGGCTTCGGTATCGCGAATCCCGCACTGATCGCCGACATCAACACCGTGCGCTTCTCGACCAACCCCTACAACATCAACCGTCTGACTTCCAAGGCGGGTGCCGCGGCACTCCGTGAGCAGAAGTATTACAACGACAACTGCAAGACGATCATGAAAAACCGCGAGTGGACGGAAAAGGCGCTCTTGGAACTCGGATTTGAAGTGATTCCCTCAAAGTCGAACTTCCTGTTTGCTGAAAATCCCGATATTGACGGCGAAACACTCTACCTTGCTCTCAAAGAAAAAGGCGTACTCGTCCGCCACTTTACCAAGGAAAGAATCAAGCAGTATAACCGCATCACCATAGGAACTATGGAACAGATGCAAATATTAGTTGACAAAATCAAAGAAATCAAAGGAGAACTCGGCGTATGAGAACGGCAAAGATCCAAAGAAAAACGGCAGAAACCGACATAGAACTGACCCTCAATCTCGACGGAAAAGGTGTTTCGGAGATCAAGACGGGATGCGGTTTCCTCGACCACATGCTCACCCTGTTTGCCAAGCACGGCAAATTCGATCTGACCGTCAACTGCGTCGGTGACACCTACGTCGACTACCACCACACGGCAGAGGACATCGCGATCTGCCTCGGTCAGGCGTTCAAATCCGCACTCGGCGACAAGAAAGGGATCGAGCGTTACGCGGACACGACACTCCCGATGGATGAGGCACTCATTCTGACGGCGGTGGATGTTTCCGGACGTGCCGTGTTGCGTTTCAACGCGGAAATGCCCGCGCAGAAGGTTGGCGATTTCGACACGGAACTCTGCGAAGAATTCTTCGCCGGATTCGTAAGAGAAGCGGAAGTTACTCTCCACATCCGTTCTCTCGACGGCACGAACACGCATCACATCATCGAAGGCATCTTCAAGTCCTTTGCGAGAACTCTCCGCAAGGCGGTCAGCATTGACGCAAAATTCGCGGATGAAATTCCGTCGACGAAAGGCGTTCTTTGATGATAGCCATCGTAGATTACGGTGTCGGCAACCTCTTTTCGCTCAAGAGTTCCTTCCGCATGATCGGACAGGACGCGATCGTTTCGGGCGACAAAGACGTGATCGCCAAAGCCGATAAAATCATTTTGCCGGGGGTAGGCGCGTTCGGCGACGCTTCCCGGAAACTGCGTGCAACGGGGCTTGACCGCGTCGTCATTTCCGAAGCCGCAAACGGCAAGGACGTGATGGGCATTTGCCTCGGAATGCAACTGCTGTTCGAAAAGAGTTTTGAGTACGGCGAACACGAAGGTCTGGGACTTCTCAAAGGACAGATCGTCGGCATGGAGGGGCGCATCCCCGCCGACCTCAAAATTCCGCACATCGGTTGGAACGCCCTTCGGTTCCGGAAGGAGAGCCATCTGACAAACGGGATCCGTGAGGGCGATTTCGTGTACTTCGTCCACTCGTTCTACGCCGACGGATGCGGGGACTCGCTCATCGCGACCGCAGAATACGGCGCGGATGTACCCGCGATCGTTGGAAAAGACAACGTGATGGGGTGCCAATTCCATCCGGAAAAAAGCGGCAACGTCGGTCTTTCAATACTGAAAGCGTTTTGTGAGGGAAGAAAATGATCCTGTTTCCTGCCATTGACCTGTACGAAAAGAAAGCGGTCCGGCTTTTGCGTGGCAACTACGCGGAAATGACCGTGTATTCCGAAGACCCTCTGTCCGTCGCGCGGGATTTCGAGTCCTGCGGGGCTACCGCGATCCACTTGGTGGACCTCGAAGGGGCGAAGTTCGGAACGACACCCAATCTTGAAATTGTACAGAAAATTGTAAACAATACTTCACTTTTCTCAGAAATCGGCGGAGGAATTCGCGATTTTGACACGGTGAAGCGGTATATCGACATCGGTGTCGGTCGGGTAATCCTCGGCACGGCGGCGGTGGAAGGCCCCGACTTTCTCAAAGAAGCCGTCGCGAAGTACGGCGAGAGGATCGCCGTCGGCGCTGACGTGAAGGACGGCTGCATTGCCACCCGCGGATGGATCGAAAAATCCACTCTGACGCTCGACGAATTTATGGAGCGAATGCAGTCGATCGGTGTGAAAACCGTGATCTGCACCGACATTTCCAAAGACGGCGCAATGAGAGGAACCAACCTTGCGTTGTACGCAGAACTCTCACGGAAATACAAAATGAACTTTACGGCATCGGGCGGTGTGTCCTCCATAGAAGACGTGAAACAACTCGCCGCTATGGGTCTTTACGGCGCGATCATCGGAAAAGCGTACTACACCGGTGCCATTGACCTGAAAGAAGCGATCGAGGTGGCGGCAAGATGATCACGAAACGAATTATTCCCTGCCTCGACGTTAAGAACGGACGAGTGGTCAAGGGCGTGAACTTCGAAGGCGTTTCCGACGTTTCCGATCCCGTGGCTCTCGCGGACTTCTATTCCAAAAACGGTGCGGACGAACTTGTGTTCTACGACATCACCGCCTCGTTTGAAGGAAGAAAACTTTTCACCGACATACTGACGGACGTGGCTTCCAAAATCTTCATTCCCCTCACGGTCGGCGGCGGGATCAACACCGTTGACGACTTTGACCGTGTACTGAAATGCGGTGCCGACAAAGTAAGTGTCAATTCGGGAGCGATCCGCAACCCGAATCTGATTTCCGAAGCGGCAAAGCGGTACGGCGACCAATGCGTCGTCATCTCCGCGGACGTGAAGCGTGTCGGAAACGAGTTCCGCGTGTTTGCCAAAGGCGGGCGCGAGGACACCGGCCTTGAGGCGATCGAATGGATCCGCCGATGTGTCGGAAACGGTGCGGGAGAAGTCGTACTGAACTCCATCGACACCGACGGCGTAAAACGCGGGTTTGACCTTGAAATGCTCCGTGCCGTCTTACAGGCGGTCAACGTTCCCGTCATCGCATCAGGCGGTGCCGGAGGGATCGGCGATTTCGTGGATCTGTTCAAAAGCCTGCCCACCGTGGACGCGGGACTTGCCGCTTCCATCTTCCACTTCGGAGAGGTCACGATTCCCGACCTCAAACGGGAACTCAAAAATAACGGAATAAATGTGAGGATTTGAGTATGCTCAACATAGAAGCATTGAAATTTGACGAAAAGGGACTCATCCCCGCGATCGTCGTTGACGCCGTCAGCAAAAAGGTTCTGACACTCGCGTACATGAACAAAGAATCGTTGAAGATCACGATGGAAAAAGGTCTTACCTGCTTCTTCAGCCGTTCCAGAAAGGAACTGTGGCTCAAAGGCGAAACGAGCGGCAACTATCAGCACGTCGTTTCCATCACCGCGGATTGCGACAACGACGCCCTCGTCGTTGTCGTCGAGAAAGACGGTCCCGCCTGCCACACGGGCAATGAGAGTTGCTTCTTCAATGAAGTTTATCAGAGTGAAGAATTGCAGGAATTCAGCCTGCTAGGTCTTTACGATCTGCTCGTCGGCAGAAAGACCGAGAAGCCGGAAGGTTCCTACACGACCTACCTCTTTGAAAAAGGAATCGACAAGATCCTCAAAAAGGTGGGTGAGGAATCGACCGAAGTCATCATTGCCGGAAAGGCAAACGACAAGAAAGAAACGATCTACGAACTCGCGGATCTCGCTTATCACGCAATGGTTCTGATGGTGGAAATGGGCATCACGGTCGAGGACGTACACCGTGAACTCGCCTCCCGCCACGTGATCGATCACAAAGTAAAACAAGAGAAGATGACGAAATGAAACTTGCCAATTACCACACCCATTCCACCTTCTGCGACGGTAAAAACACACCGAGAGAAACGATCGAACGCGCCCTTGCCCTCGGATGCGCCGAAATCGGATTCTCCGGTCACAGTTATACCGAAACAGGTGACCGGGAACCTTATTGCATGACGCGCGAAGGCACGGAACAGTATCAGACGGAGATCCGCAAACTGAAAGAAGAATACAGGGGAAAAATCTCCGTTTTGCTCGGTGTGGAGCAGGACTATTTCGCACTTGACGGAACGGAGGATTACGAATACGTGATCGGCTCCGTGCATTACGTCGAAAAAGACGGCGTGTATCTTCCGGTCGACGAATCCAAGGCGATCCTGATCGACTCGGTGAACCGTTATTACGACGGAGATTACTACGCCTTCATCGAGGACTACTACGAACTCGTCGGCAAGATCTACGAGCGGACGGAATGCGACATCGTCGGACATTTCGACCTCGTGACGAAGTTCAACGGCGACGGAGAATTGTTCGACACGAACCATCCGAGATACCGCGCGGCGGCACTCGGCGCGCTGAAGAAACTGATGGGACGCGGGTTGTATTTCGAGATCAACTTCGGGGCGGTCGCGAGAGGTTACCGCAAGACTCCTTACCCCGAATCGTGGATCCTGGATATTCTGAAGGAAAACGGAGAAAAGATCCTTCTGTCTTCCGACTGTCACAACAATGAGTTGTTGCTCTTCGGTGTCGACAGAGAAAACGATTTCGTTCCGAGAAAGAGATAATAAAAAAGTGAAAGAGCGGCATCCCTCGGTCGGGTGTACTCTTTCACTTTTTTGTTTTGCGGTTTTACGCTTCGGCGGGAAGGGCGCAGACGTCGATCCAGCCAAGTGCGCCGGATGCCGAGAACAACTCGTCCGGTGTGAGTTTTACCGCGCTTTGCGCATCTCCGCAGGCAGGGTAGACGGTTTCAAAACGTTTGAGGGACTCGTCGAGATAGACCTTCACACCGTCCTTGATGCCGAAGGGGCAGACACCGCCGACTTCGTGGCCGATGAGGTCGGACACTTCCTCTCTCGTGAGCATTTTGGCTTTTGCCGCAAACTGTGCCTTGTACTTGGGGTTCGCGATCTTGCCGTCACCCGCGCAGACAATCATCACGGGACCGTCGGGGAGCATGAAGGTCAGAGATTTCGCGATGTGTTCGGGGGCGCATCCGACGGCTGCGGCGGCAAGTTCCACCGTTGCGCTCGATACCGTGAAGCGGAGGACTCTATCCGCAAGTCCGCGCTCGGAGAGATAAGAATACGCTTTTTCAAATGCCATGAGAGAATCTCCTTTTTCCTTATTATACCATAAGAAACGGGGGTTGTCAACGGGCGGATTTTCTCAGAAGTGCCAAGGTTTTGCGAAAGGGAGACCTCTTTTTGTACATTCTTGCCCAAGCGGAAGATTTTCATTGACAATTCCCTTCCCGCGCGGTATAATGGACGTAAAGCAACCCCTCAAAGGACGTTTTTATGTCTCGCAATTCAAACAACTCCAACCTGAATAATCTGACCGAAGGTCCTATCGTCAAAAAGTTGATCGCTTTCTTCCTGCCGATCGTCGCGGGAACGCTGGTCCAACAACTGTATAACACCGTCGATGCCGTCGTCGTAAGTAAGTTCGTCGGCAAGGAGGCGCTCGCCGCCGTCGGCGGAAGCCCCGGTGTCCTCTCCAACCTCATCATCAGTTTCTGCACCGCACTCTCTGCCGGTTGCGCCGTCGTGATCGCGCAACTGTTCGGCGCGGGAGAAAAAGAAAAGGTGAGAACCGCAGTCAAAACTTCCGTGCTTTTCTGCGCCGTACTCGGTCTCGTCATCGGGATCGCGGTCGTGTTGATCTCACCGCAACTCCTCCTCTGGCTCAAAACGCCGGAGGATTCCTTTGATCTTTCGCTTCTGTATCAGCGCATCTATTTTGCCGGCTCGTTCTTTCTTCTGACCTTCAACATGGGCGCGGGAATTTTGCGTGCCGTCGGCGATTCGCGCTATCCGTTCATCTGTCTGTTTATCAGTTGCGGTACGAACATCGTGCTTGACGTCCTCTTTGTTGCCGTGTTCGGCATGGGAGTCGCCGGTGTGGCTCTCGCGACCGTGATCGCCACCGCACTCAGCACCGTGCTGATCTTCCGCAAACTCCTCACCGTGAACGACTGCTACAAACTGACCTTCCGCGGAACGCCATTCTCCGGTGCTCTGCTCAAAAAGATGTTGCTTATCGGTATTCCCGCGGGAATCCAGAACTCCATGTACGGCTTCTCCAACATCATTCTGCAGGTTTCCATCAACAAAATCGGTACGACTGCCGCTGCCGCTTGGGCAATGAGCGGAAAGGTGGACGGCGTGTATTGGGCGGTCAGCGATGCGTTCGGAACGTCGCTCACGACCTTCATCGGTCAGAACTACGGTGCGAACCACCATGACCGCGTACGCCTTGCCACAAGAAAAGGACTTCTCGTTTTTCTCGGCATCACTGCGGGGATCGATACCTTCCTTCTGTCACTCGGACGGCTGATTTTGCGGTTGATGTCCGACGATGCGGACGTCAGAGAGCTCACTTGGATCATTATGCTCTACTGTGTTCCCGCCTACATTATCTATACCGTGATCGCGGTGTTTTCAAGTGCTTTGCGCGGTGTGGGCGACACGCTCGTTCCCTCCGTCATTCTCGCCGTCGGCATTTGCGCTACCTATCTCCTGGGCGATCACAATGGTCGCAATTCTGATCTATTACGGGCTTAAGATCAAAAAGAACGGGCGATTGACCGCCTCGGAAAAATGAAACTCCCCGCATAAAGAGGAAACATGAAAAAAGTATTTATTCTCGGAAGTCTGAATATGGATCTTGTGATCCAAAGCCCTGTGGAAGTCAAACAGGGGCAGACGGTCATGGGACACGGATTTATGACCAACGGCGGCGGCAAGGGCGCAAACCAAGCCGCGGCGGCAGGAAAACTCGGCGCGAAGGACCTCGTGGGCGGTGCGTTCGGCACGGACGCGTTCGGACAGATCCAGCCCGACACGCCCGGTGCCGGCCGGCGCGCCGTCCTGCGGCGCAACCGCGGGAATCTTCTTCGTTGTCATCA
>JAKSPH010000017.1 GCA_024404975.1 Clostridia bacterium
GAATTCCCCCGCCGCGGAAGGCATTCTCGGCGCGCTGGAAGCGATGACGGATACGGCGTTCCTCTGTCCTCTGACCGCCTTCGCCGTCCTGCTCTCCGGCACGGATCTTTCGGGGAACGCCGTCCTCGCCGTCGGAAATTCGCTCTCGACCGTGTTCGGCTCGCTCGCCTATCCTCTGCTCGGCACCTGCGTGTTCGTCTTTGCCTTCGCCACCGCGGTCTGTTGGTTTGCCTACGCGCAGATCACGGCGGAAATGCTCACCCCTCGCCCCGTGTTCTCCCGCGCCGTAATGTGTGCGGGAATGGTCTCGGTCGCGCTTGGCGCCTGTGTTCCGGAAACCGTCCTTGCGAGGACTTCCGGTGTCCTCCTTTCCGCGCTTACTTTTCTGACTTTGCCCGCCTTGCTCGGAGCGGAAAATTGCCTCGTGTCCGTCTCTCGAGTATGCGAAAAGACAAAAAAACGAAAAAAATAACTTTTTTTCAAAAACCTCTTGACAAATGATGATTTATCGGGTATAATTCTGTTGTTATCCTAAGACAGCAGGTTCCGGTAAAAGTGAAAACTTTCCTGCCGAGGTAAGACGAACTTCATAAATTATGACAGTAGTCCTTTCTCGGTGGAATTTTGCTCTCCCCGGAAAAGGATTTTTTTATTGAATTTTTTATGGAGGTGGAAAAATGCCAAGTCAGAATATCCTTGAACAGAAAAAGCAGGTAGTTGCAGATCTCGCTGAAAAGATCAAGAATGCAGCATCCGGCGTTCTCGTTAAGTATGAAGGCATTACCGTTGCTGATGACACCGCACTCCGTGCCGCCCTTCGTAAGGCAGGCGTAGAGTACACTGTTATGAAGAACACCCTTACCGGTAAAGCATGTGACATTGCCGGCTACGGCGATATGAAGCAGTACCTCAGCGGTATGACTGCTATCGCAGTATCCAATGACGATCCCATTGCTCCCGCGAAGATCATGAAAGAATATGCCGACAAGATCGAATGCTTTGAAATCAAAGCAGGTTTCGTTGACGGCGGTATCCTTGATCAGGCAGGCGTAGAAGCCCTTGCTGCTACTCCTTCTAAGGAAGTTCTTGTTGCAAAGATGATGGGCAGCCTTATGTCCTCTCTTTACAGCTTCGCTTATGTACTTCAGGCAAAGATCGACAAAGAAAACGGCGGCGACGCTGCCGAAGCTCCTGCAGAAGCGTAAATCTCTGCTACTAACTTATTAAATAATTATTTCGGAGGATTTTTAAAATGAACGAAAAGTCTACTCAGATTCTCGACCTTGTTAAAGGTCTTACCATTCTTGAACTTGCTGATCTCGTTAAGGCACTCGAAGAAGAGTTCGGCGTATCCGCTGCTCCCGTAGCTGCTGCTGCTCCTGTTGCAGGCGCTGCTGCTCCCGCTGCTGAAGAAAAGACCGAATTCGACGTAGTCCTTAAGGCTGCAGGCGCTAACAAGCTCGCAGTTATCAAGGTTGCTCGTGAAATCACCGGTCTCGGACTTAAAGATGCTAAGGACCTTGTTGAAGCCGCTCCTAAGACCATCAAGGAAGGCATCGCTAAGGACGAAGCTGAAAAGATCGCTGAACAGCTCAAGGCTGCCGGCGCAGAAGTTGAAGTTAAGTAATTTCATCTCCTATAAAAAACAAAGGCACGGTCAAACTGCTGTTAAGACCGTGTCTTTTTCTTTTTTAGAAGGAATTTTCAATGACAGTAACGAGTTTTGCGCGACGCGCTTTCTAAATCAATACTGCATATACGATAACCGCCGCAACTTGCAAAAGAATAATTGCCGTAAACAGTACAGCGCGCCTTTTGAACTTTTCTTGGCTGATTTCGGAATGACGGTACAGGGAATATGAGTTTGCAAACAGAAGGGAAAACAACAGCAACAGGAAAATGGGAGTTGCCGGTAACATCTCAAGTACGAGCGACCAATAATTCTGAAGCGTGACGGCAAGGTCCTTTGCCTCGACAAGAATCTGAAACGGTAAAACCGCAACGATGAGAAAATACAGTACACTGAAAATAAAGATCAGAGCCTTGATGACAAAACGAACGGATTTCATATTTCACCTCCGCAATTACAAACGGTGTATCAGTAGTAGCGATGCACGGAAGCCGCCGTCAGATAGGTGAGGACCATCGTCAGCAGGTATATAGCAAAAATGATGTTACTTACCTTTCGAATCCGATTGCTTTTATTCCACAGCAAAAAGAGGATCGAAACAATTACCGAAATACATAAAACGGCGACAGGCTTACCGAGAGATAGATTATCCGTCGAAAACTTATCCGCAATACTGTAATAAAAATCACGCCGGAGAGTCGCATTGCCCTCTGCATATGGGAACGAACCTACTTCGTGAAACTGCTTTACTAAAAGAAACGGAATGCCGGATAGACAAGCGATTATTTTTCCGATTTCAATGACAATGCTTTTCCAAATGCTTTTCATAGTCAAACCTCTCGTAATTGCTTTGATATTAGGGATACCAAATTGTCGAACGATTGTCCGAAGGGGAGATCATCTATGGAACAATGGGAGGACGGTATGATTGTGATTCTGTTTTTGGATTTTATTTCTTTTTCGGATCCTTTTTGTGCGTGTCAGGTTCGGATTTTCTCTGCAAGAGATAGGTTTTGTGTACCCGCGTCAGAAACGTCTGTACGCGCTCGGACTGATAGTCCTGATAAGTCCAGGGAAGTTTGTTCCACGTCCCGCGCGACCAGAACAGCGTGATCTCAGTATAAATACCGTCCGAGAGCGGGATGCGGAAGGAAGCATCCTTCGTCGTCGGGAGCATCAGCCGTCCGATGGACATAAAACCGGGATCGAGATTGATCTTGCGGTTGCCGTCCACGGAAAGAGAGGCTTCGATTGCGTTTGTCAGCGTTTTGATCTCGGCCTGGCGGTCTGGCGCCACAAGTTCTTTGAAACTGTAAATTCGGCGCATGGCTTCGCCGCCGAGTTCCTCGTCATAATAGGAAGAATGTTCTTTGGAGAAAGAGAATTCTTCCGTCATATCGTCGAATTCACCGAACAATTCTTTCATGCGCGAAAGTCCGGCTTCGAGAACTTCGGGATCGTGGTAAAGCACGCCGAGGATCATTTTTTCTCTGTCAAAGGGATGAAGTGCGCCCATAGGTAAAACTCCTGAAAAGTCAATGCCGAATTTTCTTTACGGCGATATAAACGAACCAACCGACGCCGAAACAGGCAATGATCTCGCCGATGCCGACGGTCAGAGCGAAGAAGGGGAACGAAACCCATGTACCCTCACCGCCCATCGAAAGAATGATGACGGCGGGAACGATAAGCGCGTTTGCGAGTACGTTCGGGATCGGAACGAGTAAAGGATTGCCCGTTTTTCTTAACGCGAGCGCGCCGACGCAACCGATCACGGTCGCAAGCGTACCGAAGAGCAAGTCCCAAGGCATCAGACCGAAGAACAGATTGGAGATCAGACAACCGATCGGAATTCCAACCGCCGCTTCCGGATAGAGAATGATGAGGATCAGCAGGGCTTCGGAGAGCCGTACTTGGATATTACCGGATGCAAGACCGAAGAGGGAAGACAGTAAAGTCAAAAGAACGTACAAAGCGGCAAACATAGCGCCGCGCGTCAGGGAAAGGATTTGCTTTTTCATAGTATTCTCCGTAGTTTTATTTTTTCGCCGGATTCGGCTCGGTGAGGATGGTTTCGAACTCACCGTATATAGTATAGCACAAAAACCATGAAAAATCAAGAGATGGCGGATTATGACGGAAAAGCGCAGAAAATCTGCAGAATATCAGAATATATCTTTGAATTGTACCACAAAGTGCGACTGTATGACAAAAAGAAGTAGCACAATTTCCGCTGTTTCGTATAATGAAAACAAAAAAGAGGTGTCGACTGTGGAACTTCTCATGATTGGAGAAACAAAATGTAAAGTGACGTTAACGAGAGAGGATCTGTCAAAATACCGGTTGAATCCCGACGGCTTGAATTCGGAGAACGCCGAATCGAAAAACGCCGTGCGGGAGATTTTGAACGAGTTGAAGGGCAAAACCGGCTTTGATCCTTCCGAGCGGGTTCTGATTCGCTGCTATCCCTCGAAAGACGGCGGATGCGAGATGTTCGTCACGAGGTTGACCGAACCCGCACAGGAGAAAGAACCCTCAACCGCCCGGCAATCCTCTCTTCTTGTCGGCAGATTTACCGATTTTCCTTCACTTTGCCTTGTCGCTCGCGCGCTTTGCGATTGTCATGACATTTGCAACAGTAAACTCTACAAAAACGAAATCGGCTACTCCCTCGTTCTCAATCCTTCCTCCGAATCCGAGAAGCATTTTCTCTCCCGACGCTTCAGCGAATTCTGCCCGTCGCCCCGACTGATTCCGGAAATATATCTGTCGGAACATGAAACCTGTATTCTCTCCGAACACGCCTTGCAAACGCTCTCCGAACTCGCCGATCTTGCAGAAAAATGCAAGAAAATCACCGAAAATGCTACTTCTGTTCTTTGATATGTACCGCTTTTGACATAAAACCGTCGTGCCGCTTCTTTCTCCAAGTTTTAGATATGGATAACAAAAAACAGCCGTGCCTGTTTCCCCATTGACTATTAGATGTTAATAACAAAAAAACAGCCGTGTTCGTTTCTCACGGCTGTTTTTCACGTCTAAATAATTATTTTTGTTTGTCTTCGATTTCTTTCATCATGCCGACGCGGATGGCGTGTCTGCCGCCCTCATAGTCATGAGAGAGGAATGCATCGAGAATATCCTGTGCCAGGCAGGAGCCGATGACTCTTGCGCCCATGCAAAGGACGTTCGCGTCGTTGTGGCATCTCGTCATTTTTGCGGAATAGGTGTCACCGCAAACGGCGGCTCTGATTCCGTTGAACTTGTTTGCGCACATGGACATTCCGATTCCGGTTCCGCAGATGAGAATACCGAAGATGTGATCGGGGTCTTTCTGTACGTTCTCGCAAACGGCGGAAGCAAATACGGGATAGTGGCAGGAAGCGGTGGAGTCCGTTCCGCAGTCGGTTACGTCGTAACCTTGACCGATGAGGTAAGTTTTCATTTCTTCTTTGAGGGGATATCCGGCACTGTCTGCGCCGATAAAGATTTTGCGCTTTTCCATTTGAATGTCCTTTCGGTTTATATGTTTATTTTAATTCAACTGTTTTGGGCGGCTTTTTTTTTTTTTTTTCTTTCCGCTTGGGGAAGTCGGAGGTATACGGGTGCGAGTTCTCTGTCCGTCGTTCTGACACCGTTTTCGTAGGAACGGTTCGCCACGACCGCGCAGGAATATGCGTTTTCCGAAACGAGAAGCGCCGGTGTGTTTTCAAATTCGATCTTGCGCTCCGCCGCGCGTTTCCGCACGGCATCCGTGCCGTCGCCGACAAGATAGTTCGGAACCTTGCCGTCGATTCCGTCGAGGAGTTCGTCGATCGCGATCGCCTCGTCCGCGCAGAGCCGTTTCAAGGTCTTTCCGTCGCAGGAGAACGCTGCGTGATACACTTGACCGCGCCGCGCATCCATCACCGCGTGGACCGTGCCTTTGAAACCGCGCAGATTCTCCGCCAACGCTTCCAAGGTGGAAACGCCGATGCAGGGCGCGTCCTTGCCAAAGGCAAGACCTTTGACGGTCGCAACGCCGATACGCACGCCGGTAAAGGAACCGGGACCGACGCAGCAAGCATACATCTCCACGTCGGCAAAGGACAGGCGGTTGACTTTCAGAAGATGCTCCGCCATCGGAAGCAGGATCTCACTTTGCGTCAGTCCCGCGTCCACAGAGGAAACACCGAGCGCCCGCTCTCCGTCGGTCAGAGCGACCGATGCGACTTTCGCCGTCGAGTCAAACGCGAGTGTTATCATAAAATCACCTTCTCTTTCAAGCCGTCCGGCAGGGAAATCCCGATCTTCCGTCCGTCGGCGCCGTCCGTTCTCGATACGGTCACGGCGATATAGCCGTCGGGCAGGAATTCGCGGATGTTCTCGCTCCACTCGATGATGCAATATCCGGGCTTTGCGAGATAGTCGTCGAAACCGATGGAGTAGAGGTCGTCCTCTCCTTCGATACGGTACATGTCAAAATGAAATACGGATGTCCCGCCGCCGCGGTATTCGTTCACCACGGTGTAAGTCGGACTTTTCACGCCGGGGATACCGAAATAGGAGGAAAATCCTCTTGTAAAAGCGGTCTTTCCGACACCCATCTCGCCGAACATGGCAATGACGGCGGAGCGGATTCCGGCACCGTCAATGGCTTTCGCAAGTTCGCGTCCGACGGCTTCGGTCTCGGAAACGTTTCCGCACTGTACAGTTTTCATCATAGAAACCTTCAATCTCGTAAAATCAATGGTTCAAAAAATCAAGATAGGACGCTTTGCCGTCGCCGAGTACAAAGTCGAGGATGGCTTCGTACCGCCGTTTTTCCTCCTCGTTTCCGTCGGAAACCAGGATCGCGCGGATCAGCGTGTTCTTGGGCGTGTCGTCGGGATCGGTCAGTTCCGGCACACTCACGCGGTAACCCGCCGCCGTCAGCCGTTGTGCGCGGATGGCGTCCGTGAGCGCCTCGCAGAGTTTGTCCGATAAATGCGGAAATCCGGTGACGAAAGCAAGATCCGGATTCTTGATTTTCCCGGTGAGGTATCTGTGGCAACACGGTGTGGAAAGGATCACCTTCGCACGCAGACGGATGGCGGTATCAAGCACGATATCCGTCGCAATATCACACGCGTGGAGGGAAATGACGAGGTCGGGACGTTCGTCCGTGGGCGTTTTCGTAATGTCCCCCGCCACAAAGCGCATACCGGCGTAGTTCAGGCTCTTCGCCACCCCGTCGCAGAACGCGATCACGTCCTCTTTGAGGTCGATACCGAGCATGGATACTTCACGTCCTCTGACTTCGGTCAAATAATAGTAAACGGCAAAAGAAAGGTAACTCTTTCCGCAGCAAAGATCGAAAACGGTGATCTTTCCCTCCGCGGGGAGTTTCCCGTAAATATCTCCGACGTGTTCGAGAAAACGGTTGATCTGACGGAATTTGCCCTGTTTCTTGTCATGCACGCGTCCGTTTTTGTCGGACACGCCGAGAACCTTGAGGAATTCCTCGTTTCCCGAAAGAATGTACTGTTTTTTCGTGTCGAGATCCGCGATCTTCTTTTCAAACGCGGGGATCTGTCCCGAAAGTTTCTTTGTGAGCGCGGAAAGTCCGAGTGCGACCTGACCTTTCTTCCCGTCTTTGACCTCGGCGTTTCCGAGATCTGTGATGAGGTCGATCTGCCCGAAATCCTCCTCGGTTTCCGCAAGAAAGGCGGAAAGACCGTCCGCTTTCACGTTCTTCTGCGAAACGGTATCTCCACGGAGTGTGTATTCGACGGCTAAAATCTTCTGTCCGCGATGGGCACAGAGTCGGCAGGACACCTTTTTTACGCCGTCCGTCCGAGGTTTGGAAAAGACGAGTTTTTTCAGAACTTCGCGTTCAAACGCGAGTTTGACCGCCGCTTCAAACGATGCGTCAGTCATCGTGCTTCTCCCTCTTGAAGGAGAATTTTCTCTCCGTTCTCATACCGATGCGCTTGAGGTTCTCCCAATGGCGGAAAACGACGATCACGGCGATCAGAATGGAGGTGAGCGCCATGAAGATCTCAAGAGGTTGTCCGTAGAAGAAACTCATGTATGCTCTCAACAGAATGGGGTAGAGGATCACGGCACTGACAGAGCCGAGAGAAACGTATTTGCTGGTCGCCACGATGAGGACGAAAATCGCAAAGAGGATCACAAAGAGCAGGGGAGAGAGGGTGAGTGCCAGAGTCGCGCTGACGAGAACGCCCTTGCCGCCTTTGAGTTTGTAGAACGCGGGGAAGCAGTGACCGAGAACGGCGAACAGTCCCGCGATGTAGCAGAAGGGAGAAACGGAGAGCGCGCCGGGCGTGTACATGAAACCGAACAGAACGCCGAAGATCACGACGGAAAGCACGGTTTTGATCATATCACCGGCGAGTGTCCAAAGGGCGGCTTTCTTGCCATAGGTACGGAACGTGTTGGTCAGACCCGCGTTTCCGCTTCCGTGTTTTCTCACGTCGTCGTGATAGAACAGGCGGGACACGACGATGGCGGTGTTGACACTGCCGAGGAGGTAGCCGACGGCGGCGGCACCGAACAGACCGATCAAAAAGTTCGTGGTGGTCAGAGTCTGATAGGGGAAAATACCGTTATTCAGAAAAGTGAAAAAATTCATATTATTACCTCACGGAGGGCATATTTTTACGAAATTATTATACACTAAATAAAACCTTTTGTCAAGTGCGCGCGAGTGCGAAAATTCACAATTTACCCCTTGAATTTTCCTTTGCGTCATGATACAATGAAAAGAAAAAAGAAGGGAGAAAATATGAAACGGTATCGTTTTCGGTACAAAGCCACGACGCACCCCGTGTTCCGCATCGGACTTCCGGTGTTCCTTGTCAGCGCCGCAGTGCTTCTTTTGTGTCTTGTGTCCGTCCCCGTCGCGGATTTTGTGAACGGAACGGTCTCGACCGCCCTTCGCTTCGTCTTTGCCAAAGCGTTTGACCCGTTTTCGTTCTCGGCGGGAGAATTTTTGCTGATCCTCACGGTCGCGTTGCTCTTCGGCATCCTTCTTTATCTCATCTTCTTCTGCCGGAGCCGCTACCGCGCCCGTAAAACCGTCAGTTTCGTCCTCGGTGTGGCGCTCATCGTTCTGTCGCTCTGCACCTTCACCCTTTCCGTGCCGTACCATACGACCGAACTTGACGAAAAACTCGGTTTCGACACGGCGGGCGCGACTTCCGCGGAACTCGAAGAAACCGCGAAAGTGATGATCGGAGAACTCAATTCTCTGGTCGGGGGAATAGAGTTTGACGGGAACGGCTCGTCCGTCATGCCGTATTCACTCGACGAAATGTCCGAGAAGATCTGTCAAGCCTACCGCACGGCGAACGAAACTTACGACCTCTGTCTGAATTATGAAACGCGCATCAAACCCGTGACGTTCAGCCGCGCCATGTCCTACCTGCGACTGATCGGAATTTACACCTTCTATACCGGAGAATCCAACTTGAACGTAGACTATCCGGACTACAATTATCCCGCCACCGCCGCCCACGAATTCGCCCATCAGAGAGGGATCATAAGGGAGAACGAAGCGAACTTCGTCGCCTTCCTCGTTTGCCTCTCCTCGGAGGACGATTACATCCGATATTCGGGATATTTGTCAACTCTTATTTACGTTTTGAACGCATTATACGAGGCATCGTCCTCAAAATACTACGCAACGGTGTCGCTCCTCGACGAGCGGATACGCGGAGAGATCCACGCGGAAGCGGTACAATCCGAGCAGTATCAGGGGACGGTCGTCGCCGAGATCTCCGAGAAGGCGAACGACACCTATCTCAAAGTGCAGGGACTTCCCGAAGGCGAGAAGAGTTACGGTCTTGTAGTCGACCTGACCGTGGCGTATTACCGCGCACAAAAGGAATAACGAAAAAACAGTTTCCCTCATATTCTGTACTATCCCAGTGCAAGGAGTACGGAAATGGAAACTGTCATTGTGAGAGGCGGAAAACCTCTATATGGCACAGTAACGGCAGACGGCTCCAAAAACGCTGTTCTGCCGCTTCTTTTTGCGACTTTACTGACCGACGGCGTGTCGGTGTTCCGCGGGGTGCCGAAGATCGGGGACGTGGAAGTATCGCTCCGCATCCTCTCGGCGTTCGGCGCGGAATCCGAGTGGATCGCGCCGGGTGTCCTTCGCATCGACGCGTCGAATGTCAGGGAAGCGTTGCCGAACGCCTCGGACGTATCGAGTTTGCGCGCCGCGACATACCTCATCGGCGCGACGTACGCGAGGTTCGGCAGGGCAAAACTCATGCCCTACGGCGGGTGCGCGTTCTGCTCCCGACCGATTGATCTGCACCTTCTCGCCTGCCGTGCGTTCGGCGGAAGACTGACCGACGACGGTGAGATCCGGGGCGTTCTCCGACCGGGGTACGTGAATTTTCCCGCGGTGAGCGTCGGTGCGACGGTGAACGCGCTCTTTATGGCGGCACTGTCACCGGGTGAAAGTTTCATCCGCCGACCCGCGAGAGAACCTCACGTGATGAGTCTTGTCCGCTATCTGCGGCTCGCCGGCGCCACCGTGAGCGTGACTTCGGAAGGGATGCTTGTCCGCGGAGAAAAACTTCACGGCGCGGAAATGACCGTGATCCCCGATATGATCGAAGCGGGAACATACCTTCTCGCGGGACTGACGACCGGAGGCAAAGTGACCGTAAAGACCGACGTGTCGCATTTCAGCGCGTTCTTCACCACTTTGTTCCGTATGGGCGCGGATTTGCGGATCGGAGAAGGTGAAGTCACCGCCGTCGGCGGGAAACCTCTGTCGTTCGGCTCGTTGAAAACGGCACCCTATCCGGGGTTTCCGACGGATCTGCACCCGCCGACAGTACCGCTCTTCGCCGTCAACGCGGGCGGGGACGTGTCGGAAACCGTCTTTCCGTCCCGCTTCGGCTACCTCTCCGCACTGTCGGAATTCGGCGTGAGATACGCGGGGGAAGAGCCGTCATTCCGCATTTATCCGTCAAAACTCCATCCCGCGGAAGTCACCGCACCCGATTTGCGCGGGGGTGTCGCCGCGGTTCTGACCGCCCTTGCCGCCGAGGGGGAAAGCCGCATCCACGGCGCAACACTCATTCACCGCGGCTATGCCGGTCTGACTTCCAAACTTCGCTCCCTCGGTGCCGACGTCACGGAAGAATAGAACGCATCCGCCGTCCTGCGTGCGCTTTTGCCTTTTTCGTCCCGCAGACGTAGCCGACGAATACCGAAAGCAGATAGGCGAGGTGGCAGAGGACGACCGTGATCGGAAGCGCCCCGTGCGAAACGATCAGCCCCGTGAGCAGAAGCGATAAAGCGAAAACGAGTGCCGACAGTACGGCATAGGTCAGACCGCTCCCGATTCCGCGCTTCGCGGTGAGAAGTCCGCAGAGCGCGCCGGAGAACAGATAGCAGACGCAACCGACGGCAGGGGAGAGTTTCGCGGGATCGTCGGAAAGCAGACAAAGCCCCGCGCCGATCGCGAGCGAGAGCGCAAAGAAAACGCCGCATTGTATCACGCAGAAAACGAGGCAACCCAGCCCCTCGCGCCGGAACAGAAAGAACCCGTGAGATCTTGACATAAAAAAGGCCTCCGAAACGATGTTGTTGATACACCGTATTCGGAGGTCTTTCGTATTATGACGGAAATTATTTGTTTTCGTCTGCGGTTTCTTCTGCAACGTCTTCGACGGGAGCGTTTGCTTTCACGTCAACGGAACGGATGGCTGCACGGAGGAAACGGATTTTGGTCTTGTCCTTGGTGGTTTCGAGAACGAAGGTTTCGTCCTTGATGGAAACGACCTTACCGATGATACCGCCGATGGTGGTGACTTCATCTCCTACGGCGAGTTCATTTCTCATCTGCGCGTCTTTCTTTTCCTGTTTCTTCTGAGGACGGATCATGAAGAAGTAAAGAGCGATAAAGAGAACGACGATCATAGCGATGGAGATCCAGCTGGAGTTGACAGGGGTAGCACCATCTTCAAGCAAAAAGTTAAACATAGTTCAAGTCCTTTCATATATTTTCATATTATTGTAGCATGAAACTTCCGATAATGCAAGAGTTTTTCTCGATTTTACTCATTATTTATAAAATTTACAGCCGTTTTCTTCTCATAACCGACCGTTTTCCGTCATAGAATTGAGAAAAATGAAAAGAGTTTTCCATGACTTCCAAGAGAATCTTCATTCGCAACGGCATCCTGCTCGGAGCCGTCGGTGTGCTTTCCCGCACGGTCGGTCTGTTCTTCGGCGCGTACGTCACACGCACGGTCGGCGCGGCGGGAATGGGAATGTACACCCTTCTCATGACCGTGTTCGGCTTCGCCGTGACCTTTGCCACTTCCGGCGTCGGATTGACCGTAACACGCCTTGCCGCCGATGCCATGGGGGACGGCGATCCCGCGAGAATGTCGCGGGTACTTCGTTCCTGTATTTTCTACGCGGCGGGGTTCGGTCTTTTCGGAACATTTCTTTTACTCTGCCTTGCAAGACCTCTCTCCGTCCTCACCGTCGGTGACGGATCGGGTGTTCCGGCTCTTTGCGTCCTCGCGCTCTCCCTCTGCCCGATCGCCCTGTCGTCCGTTCTCTCCGGCTATTTTGTGTCTTTGCGCCACGTCGGGAAAAACGCCCTCACGCAGATATTCACGCAGGGGGCGAAGATCCTCGTCACCGTTCTTTTCCTTCCGAAAGCCGCCGTGTCCGGTGCCGCCTCCTCATGCCTGTTTTTGAGCGCGGTGTCCGCCGGAAGCGATACCGTCTGCCTCCTTCTTCTGTTCCTTCTGTTCTGCTCCGAAAAGCGGGAACCCGCAGGGGAGGGGAGTGAGATGCGCTCCGTTTTCGGCATGGCGATCCCTCTTGCGGTGTCCGCGTACATACGGCAGGCACTCATCACGGTCGAGCATATCCTGATCCCCAAACGGCTCCGTCTGCACGGTGCCACGCCGGAGGAGTCCCTCGCTTCTTACGGCGTTCTGCAGGGAATGGCGCTTCCGATCCTTCTGTATCCGATGGCGCCGCTGACCTCATTTTCGGGACTTTTGGTGCCGGAATTCGCGGAGTGCCGCTCGTCCGGACGGCAGGACAGAATGTCCCGCGCGGCATCCCTCGCCGTGTCGCGGACCCCCATCTACGGCATCACGCTCTCGGCCATCACGTGGCCTTTCTCGTCGGAACACCGCTACACGGTCTACCGGTCGTATGAAGCGGGAAAACTTATCGCCGCTCTCGCGCCCGTCGTGCCGATCATGTACCTCGACCACGTCACGGATGCCATGCTGAAAGGCATCGGCGAGCAGGTGTATTCCATGTGGGTGAACATCAGCGATGCCGCGCTCTCCGTGCTTCTCGTCTTCTTCCTCCTGCCGGAATTCGGCATCATGGGCTACGTCGGCGCCATCCTCGGAATGGAAGCCTACAATTTCGTCCTGTCCTACGCCCGATTGAAAAAGCGCGTTTCCTTCCGCGTTCCGCTCTCTTTTGCCGTTGTCCTGCCCGCGCTCTGCGCCGCCGCCTCGGCGTGGATCTCCGGCAGACTGTTCGGCTTTTCCATGGCGGAAGCAACGCCGTTCCGGCTCATCTCCGAAATGCTCTTCGCCGTCTGCTTATTTTTGTTCTTCTTCACCGCGGCAAAGAACCTTCTTTTCAAAAACAAAAGCGGAACTTTCGTCTGAAAATTCCGCTTTTGCGAATAATTATTTACAAAATCAAAGTTTTGAGTCAGGGTAGAACCTGCGGATCAAACCTTTCACTTTCGGGATGCAATTGAAGAGAACGGCACATTTTCTGCCTTTTTCGTCGGTGAAAACAAGCACGGCGGCATCCTCTGCTCTGCGTTCGGAAACGTAATCGAACGTCTTTTGCGCCGCGCCGAGTTCCTCTTTCGCCGCGGAGTCCGTGAGCCAACCGACGTATTGCGCGTTCTTTACGGTAACGGTCAGACCGTCTTTGCGGATTCTCTTCGAGCGGTTCGCTAGGACCGTGAAGAAGGTCAGAACGCCGGATTCAAACGTATACCCCACGTCGATCGAAACGTAACGCCATGTAAAGTAGATCAGCATCCAAAGGAAGATCGGAACGACCGCAAACAGCGGTATGATCCGCGAGATGTAACAACCGAGAAACGCGACAACAGGGAAAAGAATGTACGCCATCACGAGCAGAAGGCGTTTCCTTTTCAGACGGCCTTCCGGTCTTTTTTCGACGGCGTATTCCGCGCCGTTGATCATTTCACTGTCCGACATGTTTCATGCCCTCCTTACGAACTTGTAGTTTCCGGCGGTCAGTGTGCGTTCGCTTTCGCCGGGAAGGGTCAGTTCCGCGGTCATGCCTTCGGGGATCTCGAAATGGTACTCGATCTCGTTTTCGCGGTATGCCCAGGCAAGCGCGAACTTGCCGAACGCCGTTTCCTCGGACGCGGACATGAAGCCGAGTCGTCTGTCGGGGTGAGGCGCGATCGCGACCTCACGGTAACCGGCGCCCTCATCGGGGATTTGCGCGCCGAGTGCTTTTCCGAAGATCCAGTCATACACCGCGCCGTAGGCGTAGTGGTTGAAAGAGTTCATATCGGTGGACCAGAACTCGCCGTTTTCGTTCACGCTGTCCCAATGCTCCCACATGGTCGTGGCACCGTGGTTGACGGAGAAGAGCCAGGAGGGATTCTTCTCTTGCAGGAGCAGATCGTAGGCAACGTCGCTTCTGCCGTTCTCGGTCAGCGCGTGGAGAATGTAAGGCGTTCCGACGAATCCCGTCGTCATACGTCCGCCGTTTGCTTCAATGAGGGAAACGAGCGTGTCGGTGAGATTCTTTTTCTCACCCTCTTCGGCAAGCCCGAAGTGGAGGATCAGCACGATCGCCGTCTGCGTTACGCCCCTGACAACTTCCTTTCGGTCGTCTTTGAGCGCGTCGCCCTTGGGGTAAACTACGGGCATACCGTCTTTCATGAACGCGCGGCGGAATTCGGTGCGGATCTTCTCTTTCATCGCTTCGTATTCCGAAACGTCGATGCCGAGGATCTTTCCGGCTCTCACGAGCAGGTCGGTCGAACGGTAGAAGTACGCCGAGGCGATGAGATCCGTCTGCGTCGCACCGATGTAAGAGCCGTAACCGGCATCCATCGCCACCCAGTCGCCGTAGTGGCTTCCGCCGATCCACAGGTATTCTTCCTCGCCGAAACCGTGGATGTAGTCCACCCATTTTTTCATCATGGGGAAGTTTTCGCGCAGAAGTTTTTTGTCGCCGTAAGCGAGGTAGATTTCAAACGGGCATACCGTCGCGGCATCGCCCCAGGCGGCGGAACAGTTGCCGATGAAGGTCGCGGGAATGATGGAACCCACGGCACCGTTCGGGCATTGGTCGAGCGCCATATCTTTCAGCCATTTTGCGAAGAAACCTTTGGTGTTGTAGTTGAGGCAGGCGGTACGGCAGAATACTTCCGCGTCACCCGTCCAACCCAGACGTTCGTCGCGCTGCGGGCAGTCCGTCGGCACGTCGATAAAGTTGGATCTCTGTCCCCAAAGGATATTTTCGTAGAGTTTGTTGATCTTTCCGTTGCCGGACTCGAACCGTCCGATCCGTTTCATATCGGAATAGAGAGCCACCGCCGTGAAGTCGTCGGGGTTCACTTCACCGGGGAACTCGTCAAGGCGGAGATAGCGGAATCCCTGGAACGTCAGATGAGGACGGTAAACCTCGGTCTTTCCGTCCGTGATGAAGAGAACGTCGTTCTTCGCCCAGCGGTAGTTGTCGTTGTAGAAATTGCCGTCTTTGTCCAGCACTTCGCCGAAGGACAGACGGATGCGCTCACCCGCTTTTCCGGTGTAACGGATCACGGGATAACCCGCGAGGTTCTGACCGAAGTCAAGGACGGTTTCACCCTTGGGGGTACGGATGATCTCTCTCACGCCGACGCGTTCGTGTTCGGCAACGCAGGGGGAGTTTCGTTTTTCGCATTTCGGCATCCAGCTGTCGATCACTTCCGCGTGACCGAGAGAAACTTCTTTTGCCGTGCCGTCGAAGGTCTCGCCGTTGTAGAAATCGGCGTAGCGGTATTGAGAGGAGAGTACGTCGAAACTGCCGTCCGTGCCGATCACGCACTTTTCTCCGTTTTCATAGGAGAGGGAGATCTCGGCGACGAGCGCCACGGTTTCCGGATACATTTTGGAGAGGGAACGGCCGAACGGATCTTTCTGACCGTGCGCCATCCAGCCTTCCGTGTGCCGGCGGATGATCTCGCCCGTTGCCCAGCCGGAACCGAGGGTGAAGGCGATCTCGTTCTTTCCTTCATGAAGATAAGGGGTCAGATCCTCTTCGTCGGCGAGCGCACGGCGGAAGGAAGTCCAACCGGGTGCCAGACGTTTGTCGGAAAATTCGATGCCGTTGACCGTGACGAAATACACGCCGCGCGCACCGATGAGCGCTTTCGCTTCGGAAAGTCCTTTCCCGACTTCAAAAGTTTTTACGAATTTGGGGCAGATCTCCTCCGTTTTCGGAGAGCGGATCCATTTTGCATTCTTAAAAAGAGCCATAGGAGAAACCTCGCTTACTGTCTTTTTGTGTCCCTTATAATGTACCACGCTGCATCCCGGATGTCAACCCGTTTTTACAAAAAATCCGTTTCCCCTTGACAAATCTGTTTTTTTCTTATATAATTATTTTATTATCTTTGAACAACACAAAAGGAGTGTGGTTTTTCTTTCATGGACCCCAGTAGTATATCGCCCTTGATCTTTGCTTACGTTGTTTTGATTTTGTGTTCCGCGTACTGTTGCGCCACGGAAATGGCGTTTTCTTCCGTTACCAAGATCAAACTTCTGAATTATCGGGACAAGATGCCGAAAAAAGTCGATCTTGCGCTCTCCGTTCAGGAAAAGTACAATTTCTATCTGATCACTTTGCTCATCGGAAGCAATATCGTGAACGCGGGTTGTGCCGCCGTTTCCACGATCTTCGCCACGCGTGTTTACCACGCGATGACGGCTGCGGGAAAAGCCGTTGCCGAGAGTGCCGTTACCGCGGTCTGCACGGCGGTCACGACCATCGTGATTTTCCTGTTCTGCGAAACCATCCCGAAAAACTTCGCGAAAGATAACTGCGAGCGGGTGGCGCTTTCCGTTGCCCCCGTCCTCAAATTCCTTTCCTTTGTTCTCTATCCTCTGACCGCCGTATTCATGGGCATCTCCAAACTGATCGAAAAGATCATCGGTGCGAAGCCGGAACCGACCGTCACGGAAGAAGAACTCTCCGCCATCATCGAGAACTCCGAGGAAGGCGGAACCCTTGACGAAGACCAAAGCGAACTATTACAATCCGCACTTGAATTTTCCGACACCCGCGTTGCCGACGTCCTTACGTTGCGCGACGACGTCGTATGGCTCGACATCCATGCTTCCCAGCAGGAGATCCTGAAACAGATCCGCGCGACCTGTTATTCCCGTCTCCCTGTCTGCAACGGATCTTTGGACAAACCGGTCGGTGTTCTGCTCACTGTAGATTTTCTGAAAGCCTACATCGGCGGGACGTACACGCGTCTTTCCCGCCTGTTGCGTAAACCCTATTTCACCACGCTTGACGCCCCCATCGACGACATCAGAACGGATATGTGCGGCAAGCGTCAGCATCTCGCTCTCGTCAGAGATAAGACGGGCGAGAGCATCGTCGGTATCGTCACCATCGAGGACTTCCTCGAAGAACTTGTCGGAGAGATCTTCGACGAGAACGACACCGTCGACGAAAACTTTATGAAACTCGGCGGCAATTACTTTGAAGTCAGCGGAAAACTGACTTTGGCGGAAACCTTCCGCCGTATGGGTTACCGTCCGGAAAATCCCGTATCTCCGCATAAACTCATCAGCACGTGGGTTCTCGAACAACTCGGCAGGATCCCCGAAGAGGACGACGAATTCGGTTTCGGCGATCTCACCGTGACCGTCATCGCCGTGGAAGGCAACCGTGTTTCCCGCCTTGAGATCAAAATGGCGGATCCCGAGATCGACATTCCGGAAGAAGAACCCGACGCTTCCTCGGAAAGCGAGGTGGCTGACTGATGGAACTCTTACTTGCCTTTATCCCCACCCTCGTTCTCCTGGTTTTGTTCTCCGCCTTCTTCTCGTCGGTGGAGATCGCGTTCACCGCGCTGAACCGCCTCCGGCTTGAAAAACTCGCGGAGGAGGGCAAACCCACCGCGAAACGCGCACTCAAAATCGCGGACGACTATCCGACCGCGCTCTCGACGCTCCGGATCGGAAACACTAGCGTCAATACCGCCGCTTCCGCGATCTCGACCGCGATCGCCCTCTCCGTTTTCGGAGAAGAGAGGGAAGCGCTTGCCGGTTTCGTCGCCACCGCGGTGATGACCGTGATCATTCTGATCTTCGGCGAGATCTGCCCGAAGATCATCGGAAAGACCGCGTCCATCCCTCTCGCCCGAGCGACGGCATACCCCCTCATCTTCTTTATCATCGTTTTCCGCCCGATCACGTGGATCATCGGCGGCTTTGTTTCCCTGATCGCGAAACTCTGGCGTAAAAAGAAGAAGTCCGATGCCGACGAAGGCGTCGTGACCGAAGAAGAACTTTCCACCATTATCGAAACCGTCGAAGAGGAAGGTGTCATCGACGAGGATAAGGGCGAACTTTTGCAGAGCGCGCTCGATTTCTCCGACATCACCGTGGAAGAAATCCTCACGCCCCGTATCGACGTTGTCGGCGTTGACCTTGACGATGACGTGAAGGACATCTTCGCCGAACTTACCCAAACCAACTTCTCGCGTTTCCCCGTATATCACGACAGTATCGACCATATCGAAGGCGTGTTCTATCTCACCAACTTTATGAAAGACGCGGCGGAGCGGGGCATTGAAAACGTGCCGATCTCCGATTACGTGAAAGAAACCGTGTTCGTCCACAAGACGACAAAACTCCCCGACGCCCTCGCGAAAATGCGCGAGAATCAACTCCACATGATCGTCGTTCTCGATGAGTACGGCGGTACGCTCGGTGTCGTTACCATGGACGATATTCTCGAAGAGATCGTCGGCGAGATCTGGGACGAAACGGACGAGATCGAGGAGGAGATCGTCGAAACGGGAAACAATACCTACGAGGTCTTGGGTTCCGCGAACATCGAAGATTTCTTCGACGAGATCGACTTCGACTATCACGACTTTGAATCAAGTTATACCACCATGGGCGGTTGGGCGGTCGAAATGCTCAACGAGGACGTCCATGAAGGTGACAGTTTCACCTATAAGAACCTCTACGTCGAGATCACCGAAATGGGTACGAATATCGTGGAAAAACTCACCGTCCTTGTCAAGGAGCCTTCCGAGGAGGACGATGAAAACGAGGAATCCGAACAATGACGGCGGGCGTATGTTCTTTCACCGGACACAGACAGATTCCGGAATCCGACCGCGCGCCGCTTTCCGATCTTCTGAAGCGTGCCATCGCGTATGCGTATGAAAAAGATTGCAAAGAATTTCTCACCGGCGGTGCCATCGGTTTCGATACCCTCGCCGCGAGAGAAGTCGTACTGTTCCGTATCACCCACCCCGACGTGAAACTCCGTCTGATCCTTCCTTGCACGGATCAGGACCGCCATTGGGACGAGAAGCAAAAGTCCTCTTATCGGTATCTTTTGTCCGTTGCCGACGACGTGGTTTATCTGCGTGACGAATACACCCCCGACTGTATGAAACTCCGCAACCGGTATCTTGCCGATGCCTGCGATATGCTCGTCGCGTATATCACGCACGACCGATCCGGCGCTTCGCAAACCGCACGCATGGCGAGAGAGCAGGGAAAACCCGTGTTCAACCTCGCGGGTGAACTCTCCCGCACGCCGGAGGAGAAACCCGCCGACTGATCCGGCAAAGTCTTTCGGTCGCCGGATAAACTTCTTTCCTATAACAATTAAACAGGGCATCCGATTTGCGCCGGAAGCCCTGTTTTCATTTTCTCCCCGCGTTTCCCGAAGAACGGTTTCCGCCTTGCGGAGTCTCTCACGAAACAAAGCCCCAACCGCCCTCGGATCTCCGCCATCCTTCCTCATCAATCATATCCCCGCGTATGGACCCGCGCTATTATACGCGCGCAGCGTTCTGCGCCCCGCCGGTTGCCTCCCGCCTCATTCGCCCCGTTTCCCTCAAATTTTCATTTTTTTAACTTTTTTTCATAACCCCCTTGACAAACGGCTTCTTTTCGTGTATAATGAAACCACTTCACCAAGATAAAGTGCTAAAACACTAAAGGAGAAAAACAATGAAAAAGATTATCACCCTCGTACTTATCGCCGCTCTGACGATGCTTTCCTGCTTCGCCTTCGCTTCCTGCGGCAACAAAGATCTTACCGATTCCGAGTATGTCAAGAAAAACGGCAAACTTGTTGTCGGTATCACCGACTTCAAACCGATGGACTATCAGGATGCTGACGGCAAATGGATCGGCTTCGATGCCGATATGGCTGCAAAATTCGCTGAATACCTCGGCGTAACCGTTGAATTCCAGGAAATCGAATGGGACAACAAAGAGCTTGAGCTTGACGGCAAACAGATCGACTGTGTT
>JAKSPH010000018.1 GCA_024404975.1 Clostridia bacterium
TGATTTCTTCGTGCAGAAACGCTTTTGCGATCTCCTTGGGGGAAAGATAGGAATTGATAAACTCGATGGCTTCTTGGTAACTCATGTTGTCTCCTTATTCTCCGAAGAGCCTGACCGTGGCTTCGGAAGCAATGATTTTTATATTGGTACGGTTTGCGGGTCCTGTGATGATGAAAGCGTTTCCGCGCTCGTTGTTCACGATCTGATCCTGTTCGACTTCGTTGATCTGACCTGCCTTGTCGTACAGGGTGCAGAGATCGTCCATATCGTTCGGTGCCAGCGCAAAGATGAAGGAGTACTGGCAGGCGTTGATGATGGCGGTGGATTTGCGGATGATATCCTCGGAGCCGACGAAGTCTTTGATGTTCTGCGTGATGACGATCTGCATACCGTTGTATTTACGGATACGTTTCGCCAACTGATACATGAAGTCAAGGGCGATCGGGTACTTGGGATCGATGAAGACGTGTGCCTCGTCGATGACGATAACGATCTTTCTGTTGGTGTTGTGCTTGATATTGAAATCACGGTTCTTGATGATCTCGTTGTCGAGCCATTTCAGGACGAGCAGCATCTGCGCGTTTGCGATGACACCGTTCTTGTTGGCAAGAAGCGACTGGAAGTTGAACACCGTGAAGTTTTCCTTGACGGAAAGAGTAGACTCACCGTTCCAGAGTTTCGCGTTTCTGCCGCTGCCCGCAAACTTCGAAATGAAGTTGTGCAGGATACGGAGGTTCTGAATGTAGTATTCCACGGTCGCGGCTTCCATCTTTTCGTCGATGAGAGCGGCGAGGTCGTCGAAGATCGGGTAGTCCTGGGGCTTGAGTGCCGAGAAGTCGGTCTTGGAGTCGATACCCTTTTTGCGGTAGAGTTCCACAACGATATTGTTGAGGTATTCGAGCGCTTGGGTTTCGATACCGGGCAGGGAGACACGGAAGAATTCTTCCAGGAATTGCAGATGCACGGCGAAGTTGTCGACACCGGATTCGGAGCCCTCTTCGTCGCCGTCGAGCGTCGTGATGACGTGGAAGGGGTTGATACGTCCGCGGGAAGCGGTACCGACGTCGATCAGTCTGCCTCCGAGGTTCTCGGCGAGAATGTTGTACTCGTTCTCAGGGTCGAGAATGAAAATCTTACAGTTCTCCGCGCAGAGGTTCGTCAGGATGGACTTGGTCGCATAGGATTTACCGGAACCGGATTTACCCATGATGACCATATTGGAGTTGACGCGCTCTCTGTCACGTTTGAAGAAGTCGATGACGACGGGGTAATTGTTCTCTGTACCGAGGATGGAACCGCCGTTTTCCATCGTTCCCGAAAGAACGAAGGGGAATACCGCAGCCACGGAGCCGGAATGGATGGCACGGGCGAAATCGGGCATTGCTTCGAAACGGGAGATGTTGGAAGAAATGACCGCTTCTTTCTGACGGTAGTAGTTGTCGACGATCTCGAATCCTTCCTCCGTGAAGATACGGCGGATGGTCTTTTTGAGATTGCGGCGCTCCTCGCGTCTGCCGCCGGTGCGGTTGAACACGGTCACGTGGACGGTCACGTTATAGAGCGTTTCGTTGTCGTTCTGCAACATTCGGAGCAAGTCGACGAGCGTCTGAATGTGCGTCTGTTTGTCGATCAGGGAAGATGCCTTGAAGGACTGTTCGGACTGGGAGGAAAGTTCCTGCAAAGAACGGTCGATCATACGGACGGCACGGCGTTTTTCGTAGGGTTCAAGGTTCATCACGACCTTGGTGTTGGGGATGTTGAAAATGCGGTAGCCCCAAGCATTGTAGACCGAGATCGGGAAGTTTTTGATGGTATAGGTCAGACATTCCTCACCGTCGACGAAGGAGGAGGAGGGGGTGAACACGATATCGTGCGGGGTAACCCAACTCATGAACTCTTCGGGCGAAAGTTTTTCCGCATCCGCTTCATCGAAGTTGTCGGTGTAGTTGTATTTGAGGAACACACCGAGTTCTCGATCCGTGAGGATGTGCGTTTCCATACTCAATTCCGCGAAGGACTGTTCCGCCGCGCGGAGGGTATCGAGGATGGCATCGGGATTCGCGTCGTATACGACGAGGTAGTAAAACGGCTTCTTGACGGGCTTACCTTCCGAGAGGGAACGGTAAGTGCGGATATGGTCATCGATGACCTTCTCGCGGGCGTCAAGTTCCTGCTTGGTGAGTTCTCCTTTTTCAAAGAGGACGTAGAGCGCGGAGCGCTTTTCTTCTTCCTTTTTGATATAGGGACGGAAATCGAGTTTGCGGTCGATCTTGACGAGGGACGCGCGCATTTTTCCGTTGATGGAGCGGATGACGTTTCCGAAATTGCTGTCGATCATCTGATTCTGACGGTACTCGGAGAGTAACCAGAACTCACGGGGAGAGATCTCAAGCACACCGCCGAGGTAATCGGCATAGTGGATGAAACCGCCCTTGATCTCTTTGAAGGGGATGAAGTTGTCGATGTTGGTCTGCGCCTTCTCGTATTCGTGCGAGAAATGTTTGACGGAGAATATGTACCGTGTGAAATTCACGAACATCATGTACACACGTTGATTGTCAAACGGCAGGAACAGGCAGACGACAATGGCAAGGAGCAGTGCCATCAAGATAAAACGCGGTGCGCCGAGGTTGGAGGTAAAGATCAGAACCTCCAGAATGAGGGCGATCAGAGCGATCGCGGTATCGGCAACCGAGATGTTCTTGAAGAACTGCACTTTAACTTTGGCTGTTTTGGGGATGACTCTCATTTTATCCTCCTCACTTCTTGTTAGAGGCAGTGTTTTCTGTGCCGGTCAGACTGTTTGTAATCGCGTTATCGACCATAGACGGCTTGTTCTGACTGTCGGCTTTTTTGCCGGAATCGGTATTGCCGGTATCGCCTTGATTATCATGAGCACCGACGTCACCCTTGCCGGGATTTTTATTTCCGAGGATGGCTTCGGAGACTTTGCTTCCGATAATTGCACCCAGTTGCTCGTGCTCACGTTTCTTATTCTCCGCCTCGTTGCGCTGTTCGGCTGCGGAACGGATACCGTAGTCACGGTCGGTACGGAAGCCGAGACGGGTACCGATTGCGTTTCCGAGACCGCGGTTGGCAGTATCACGGATAAAGTTGGAGGCAGCACGGACACCGCGGAAGGGAGAGGTCAATGCGCTGCCTAAACCGCCCGCCAATCTACGGAACCCGGCGGAAGCAATCGCATTGTCTCTCAGTTCATTGGAACCGGCACCGGCACTGACAAGGTTGCCGACAAGAGCCATGACACGTTGCATGGAAGCGGCACCGCCGAGAATAAAGGCGATCTTTGCGATATTGTTGAGGGCATAACTGTCGGGGAAGAATTGGACGCTGTCGTTTGTGATCAGTGCGATGATCAGCATATAAATGTTCAGACCGATAATGCAGCCGTAACCCGTCAGATACTTTGTGAGGATCTGATCGCGCCACAGTTTGAAGTGCGCACCGTCGTCAATGACGGAGGACGACATGGAGATGGGAGCGAAGAGGAAAAGAAGCACGATGGAGATGGCACGGTCCACGAACATCAAAAGTGTTTTCGCCAGAGCGAAGAGAATGCAGACGCCTGCGATCCAGGAGAAGAAGTAATCGAAATCTTCGATAACGATGTAGTTTCTCACGGAACCGGTGTCCATATAACTGAAACCGCTTTCAAGGTAGAAGGTCGGCGAGGTGCTTCCTTTCAGCGCATTTTGAGAGAACGCGCCGCAAAGGAAATTACCGATGCCGCCCGAAGCTCCGCCGAGAGTTGCCGAGTATAGCGCATTTACGAATACGTTGGTCACGTAGGTGAACACGACCATGCAGGCAGGGACGAAGAAGAACATCAAAATGGTTGAGCACGCCTTTCCCGCGACACGCACAGGGGACGTGTTGTTCTTCTCGCTCACGATGGAACGGATGATGCCGAACAGTGCGAAGACCGTGACAAGGATAATACCCATGATCACGGTAACGCGGAAACCGAAGGTAACGTACTCGTTTGAGAGAAGGTAAGTGATGAAACTCTTTTCTTCGTTATCTACGAGAATGGGATCGATGCCGCAGAGCATGTTGGCACATCGCATTGTTTCGTCGATGAGATTAAATATGGATTTTGAGATGGAGTATAAGAAATTCCAGAACCAATCAAACATGATGACTCCTTATTCCACTCGGCGAACGAGCAGATTGATAAAGGTAAATTCTAAAGACGCCGATGATTCTTCATCAGTATAACCGGCATTGTTTTCGATACGAAGTAAGATTACGTTTCCGGCATGTACGGAGAGCAGGGAAGATTGTCCTTCGCCGATGCGGAAAGTGTCGACGGTAAAACTGTCCCATGTGTTTTCCGTCAGGAAAAGATTTGCGGTGGCAAATGCGCTTTCAGGGTCGGGATCGTCGTAGGAAATGGGTTCCAGACGTATTCCTCCCGGTGCCGAATCGTCGGGGATTTCTTCGTATTCGGGGTCCCCGCGCTTTCTCGCATGAACGGGGATCAGACTGTCGCTCTCCAGGAGAAAGACGTTGATCTTCACTTCCGCACCGCTTGGGGGTGTTATCACAGAGGAAGGGTAGTGAATGGCGCTCGCGTTGAGAAAGAGAGCGATGGAATCGACGTTCTCGTCCTCAAGGATGGGAATGGCAATGTAGAAATAGGGCTTGGAATCGACTGCGACTTCACCGTTTTCCGTGTCCCACTCAAAGTGATTCACGGAGGATTCGGTGAAAAGGGATTTTTCGACCGAATAGGTATTCTTCGTCAGACCGTAGTATGCTTTCACCTCGCCGAACGACTGATAGTACGCCGAGTATTTTTCGCCGTCGCCGTCGTCGTACGGACCGAGGTCAAAGCACGACGAGAGCAGAGTGACGGCGAGAATCAGCGCGAGAAAGGACAGGACGTTCCGATGAAGGAAACGGCGATGCGTTCTTTCGGAAGCAGTGTTCATTTCAGATCAAAGCTGGGGGATTTCGTAGTTCTGCCACCAGTTCTTGAAGATGACCATGGCAACGCTGAGGGCGATAAGAAGAACGAAGATGAGAACGAAACCGATGATGGCGTTCTTAAGACCGTTCTTTGCTTTCTCGTGTTCCTGAGGATCTTCGGCACGGGCATAGCGAACACCGAGAAGTACGCACCAGATCATACCGACTGCACCGACGATAGTGAGGAGGGCGGGAAGAATGACGGAGCAGATGTCAAGCAGGGGTTGAATGATGCTTTCGATGTCTTTGTCTTTGAGGGTAATGGTTTCAAGCAGATTGTAAAGCATAGGGGATACTCCTTTGTTTTATTATTATTTTATTTTTTGGAAAACAAAATTGGGGCGTCAGTTGTCGTACTTCGATCTGTTGCGGAACAAAAGACCGATGAAGATTCCGACGATAACGGCAGCGCAGGCGATGATGATCAGCGCACTGGTCGCACCGTTCGCAACGTACTTGTGAGTGAAGGAGAATTCGACTTCAACTCCGGCGGGGTTGCGGACAAGAACGCGGTAGTGACCAGGTTCGACGAAGGTGGGAACGTCCGATTTTGACTCGATGCGGGAGGTGGATTTCCATACACCGTCGACGTAGACGTCGATGGTATCGCCGACAGAAAGACCGGTGAGCGTGACGTCGCGGGAGGTTTCCTCACCGTTTGTACAACCGACGAGAGATACGGCAGGTGCCTTGGTGTCGATGGTCACGGTGAAGTTCACGGCGATGTTACTTACCGTGCTTACCATGATGACAACGTAGTTTCCGTCCTCGGTCAGAAGGATCTGTTCGCCCTTCTGCGTCGTAAGACGGCGGTTGTTACTGCTGTCGGACCACCAGACCTCGGTCACCGTGTAATCCTTGGGTGCCGTGTAAGAGAAGGTACTCAGCGAATGGTTGAGCAGATAGAAGGAGAAGTAAGAAACGTTTCCTACTTCGTCTTTGAGAAGAATCTCCCAAAGACCGGTTTCAGTGAAGTTTCTGCTGTTGTAGTCCTTCATCTCCTTGCCGTTGAGGAACACGCCGGTGTACTCGACGTACTCGTTCGCGTCCGTACGGAAGGTCACGGAGGCTGCGTTGATCGCGTATCCGTTGCGGATCACTTGATCTTTTTCGGAACTTGAGAAGGTGTATTCCACGATACTGTCGCGGGAGATCGTGTAGCGGGAAACGTTTCCGGCACGGTCAACGACGGTGAAGCGGTAGGTGCCGTCTTTGCGAAGAACGGTACCGCTGAGATACTCTTCTTCCTCCATATCGTTGTAGGAAACCAAAGCCGTGCAATCCGCGGGGAAGGTGATGGACACGTTTCCTTTGGTGTAGAGTTTACCTTTCAGATCAACGGTGTTCATCGAGTCGGTTCCGATCTCGATGGTTTGCATCAGAAGACAAGCGGTGAACTCATAGGAGAAGCCGTAGATATCACTGTACGTGATGACGTACTCAAACGATCCGTTGCCGCTCGCGGAATGGAATTCGTAAGTTTTCGGCATATCCAGCGAAACGACTTCGCCGTTGACGGTGAACTGATACTTTTCCGCCAAGGTGGAGAAGGAGAGGGCGTTGCTGGAGTAGAAGCCGATCGAAAGTGCAAGTTCGATCGGATACTCTTCGCTGACACCCGTATAAGCGGTCACGCGGTGGAGTTTGAGTGCGGAGGAGGAGAGATAATGTACTTTGACGACACTGACGTCGCCGTAAGCATCATAGAAGTAGATGCCGTATTCGCCGTCGCCGAACAGACCGATGCAGTCGCGGAGGTTTTCCGCCTTGTTTTCAAAGTCGGCAGCGAGCAGATCATAGACGGTCAACTCTTCGCCGTTTGCGCGAATGACGATTTTCTTCACGTCGGAATCGGTGAGAACGGAGAGGGTGTGATTGGAATAGATCTCGCCTGCGAGAACGGATGCGGCGGAGAAACCGTCGATCCATGCCGTACCGGCTTTGAAGGTGGCATCGGTGCCGATTTCCAGACGGAACTCGGATTCAACGCCGGTGACGTCGGTCACTTTGACGTTGTAAATACCGACTTCTTCAAAGGTGGCTGCCATTCTGTCACGCATTTCCGTGGTTTCGTAGGCCTCGCCGTTGACGGGGAAGGAAGCCTGTTTTCCGAATACTTCGATCCGGATCTGACTGTTGGAACGGATGGTCGCGGGATAAGATCCGTTGTAACTCGTTTCCGTGCCGTCGAGATAGGAAGCGGTGATGAGAACGGTGGCAAGATCGGAATAACAAAGGACGTATTCCACAGTGATGCCGTACACGTCCGTGATACGGAAGCAGTAGAATCCTTTTTGTGAGTAATCGAGCGTCAGAGGAGCCATCTGACCGTCCTCGTAAAGGAGGCTGAACGATTTGAAGTTCAGATCGGCAGAGAATGCTTCATAGACGTTGACGATCTTGTCGTTGTGAATTGCGGGGATGGAGATCTCGCCGGAGAGGTAGATAACGTCGCCGCTTCGGTTCGTGGCAACGGGGTTGCCGCCGGCGAGGATCTCGATGTCCGCTCCGAGTCTTGAGAGCGTAGCGTGGCAGTAGTCGGGACGGATGCCTGCGCCGTAGTTGGCACGGACTTCGAAGTCCACGGCACCTTCGTCACACGAGATACGGAAGGCGGCGGTGCGGTCCTCGTTGAACTTCGCAAAGATGGAGTAGCCGTCCTTCTTGGTAAGCAGGACTTCTTTTTCGATGAGATCGGTGGAGAACACCGCGGAGGGGTCCGCGTCGTAGACGACCATAACGTCCTCGCCTTCCGCCGAAGTTACGAGTTCGTAATGACCTGCGAAGAGCAAGCCGTTCTGGATGCGGTAGCGGAAGTATTCGTCCTCGTCCGGGTCTGCACCGTGAACGAGTAACTCGATCTCACCGTCGCGCGTCATTTCCGCGACGAACTCGCGGTTGCCGAGCAGAACAGTCGAGAGCGAACCCATCTGCATTTCGCCGCCGTCGATCGAGAAGTAAGCGGTCGGAATGTCGGTGTTGGTGAAGGTGTAGGTGCTGACGTTTCCGAAAACGTCGGTCGCGGTTACGACGTAAGTGCCGTATTCGCTGACTTGGTACGAGCCGTCTTCCGCCTGACCGGTCACCGGTTTGCCGTTACGGGTTACGGCGACGGAGCGGATGCCGAAGTTATCCTCGGCGCGGATGGTGATGTAACGGCTGGACAGGAGAGCACCGTCGCGTGAAACGTCCGTGATCGTACTTTCATTTGCCTTGTAGGTAAGGGAAGAAGGGATATCCTTGTGGTTCGCGAGAAGTTCGTCACGCTCATTCACGGTGTAGGAAGTGCCGATGTACTCGACGTGGATGGAAGGCGCTTGGTTATCGAGAACGCAAACGTAAGTTTCGTAACTTTCGGGGTAGTTCGCGTACCAGACTTTGACGCTCCAACCGGCGAGGCGTTTTATCGTGACACCGAGACCGGTGATATCCACGTTGTAGTCATCCTTGTTCAGACCTGTGATCTCAAACTTACAGTCACCGAACAGTTTTTCGTAATCGTTGCTGATACGGAAGCCGACGAGCGTGGAGGTGGAAACGTAGTGCAATCCGACCGTCGAGGGATCTTCCGTGATATACATGGAAACGATCTTGGAGGGATTGTAAGCGGAGAAGGTACCGTTCGAGTTCATGTAACTCCAAGTGACTTCGGGCGCCGTGCGGTTGAAGGAGATGGTGCCGGAACGGTACTCGTTGCCGTAAATATCCTTGACGTAGACGGTGTAGACACCGGCTTCCGAGTAGGTTACCTTTTCGGCAAACGGTTTCGAAATGAGAACGTTGTTACAGTAAACTTCGTAACGGAAGATTTCCGACAGAACTCTGTCGCTGACCGTTACGACGACACCGGTGTTGGAATCGTTGATCTTGACGGAAACTTTGAGGTCATCCGAAACAAGACGGACAGTGAAGAGATACGTGTTGCCGGAACGGTCGCCGACTTCGACCTGGTAGTTGTTGTCTTTCAGAATAACACCGGGAAGATCGTCCGCGTAATAGACGTTGAGCAGTCTGCCCATGGTGTTGAATACCGCAACGTAGGCGAATTCGTCCGACTCGCCGGACATACCGACGAAGGAGAAGGAAGATGCGGAGAATTTGCTTGCCGTCGCGTCAACGTAAGTTTCCTGATCGTTGATCTTGACGGTGAGGTGAGGTGCTTCGGTATCGATGCAGACTTCGTATTTGTGCGCACCGTATTCGTCCACTTCGAGAATGGTGTAGATACCGTAGGAAGCGGAGAGGGCGCGGGCGAGGGACATACCGTCTTTGGCATTCACGGCAGTCCATCTCTCACCTGCGACGGACACGCCGTAGTGATAGAAGAGTTTGGTCGAGGGTTTGACCGTAAGCATCAGGTTGGTCGCGAGGGGACGTGCGATACCGTCCGACTCGGTGATCGTGTTTGCGTAGAGGTTCTTATCACCGGTGAAACTCGTGGGGGTAGCAAAAGTGCTTCCCGAATGAGAGACGGCGGATTCTTCACGCGCCAGGTGCATTCTCGACGTATCGAGTTTGGGAGCGCCTGTCGCGCTGCTTCTGCCGGACTCGCCGACGAGGTAAGAAACGGTGACTTTGGAACAGATGGTGGAAACGACGGAGTTGATCGAGTTTCTCAGATTGTTGGAGAGAGATCCGATGTCGATTTCGGGATCCGAATCCTCTTCGCCGTAGTAGTAGAATGCCCACCGGTACGAAGAGGAATCGGGAGTCCAGTTCGCACACTTATAGCGGATCCAGTACTGACCGGCTTCCGCGAAGGCCGTTTCGTTGTCCGCCTTGACGTAAGTGATGTTTCCGGAACCGGCGTTCAGGAAGTTGGCAGCCGAGGGCGTCAACTGCACAAGGAGCAGATCCTGGTATTCCATGTAGGTCACGTATTCACGTGCCTTGGCTACCGAGGAGAACGCGGGAGCGGAAGCACCGCCGACGTAGCGGCTTTTGTCCGTATCGTAGGTCGCACCGTAAAGGTGAGAAGATACGGTACTACCGAGGTTGCCGAGGTAGTAGTAAGAGGTTTCGAGTGTGTAGATCTTGTTGCGGAGAACAAGGTTGCCGTCGTCGATTTTTCCGTAGTTCTCCGTGCGCTCGGCGTAATTAGCCGTGACGTAGAACTTTATTGTGTTCGTGACGAGCAACTCTTCCGACAGGGAATCCATGACGAAGTAAGGGGTAATGCTGTAATAACCGGGCGTCAGTCCTTCGAGAACGATGGAATCGGGATCTGCTACCGTTGCGGTAACGACACCGCTTTCGTCGATCGGAACGCCGTTGAAGGTGAGCGCGCCGAGATCGGCACCGTCGCCTCTGACGATCTCCAAGCGGAGTTTTCCGCTGGTTTCCGCCGTCGAGATCTCAAAGTTCAGACTCTCTCCCGCACCGATGTTGTAGAGGGGTGCGACGCCAGCAAGGTCGGAGATGGGGGTCATGTTCGGTCCGATATTGACGTCGACGTCGAACTCATTACGTTTATCGAAGGTGAGTTCGTATTCCTCGGAGGTCGATACGTTGGAACAATTATCTTTTACGGAGAAGGAGACCGTTACGGTTTCGCGGTCGGTGCTCTCCATCCATTTTTTGAGCGTTTCATCCGCGGGATAACGGATGTCGCCGGGAACCGTGGTCGGATTGCCTTCCGCATCCAGGTCAAGAAGGGAGAGATACACGGTCGCGGTATAGTTCCCGTCGCCCATCAAACGGATCGAGGGCGCTTTCACACCCGTCTCGGCGTTGAACAGTTCGACGGTTTCGCTCGCACCCGCTTTTTTCATTGTCATTGTGAGCGATTTGATACCGCTTGAAGTGGAGGATTCACCCGCCATATCGTAGAAGGCAAGTGAGAATTTTTTGGTTTTCAATTCATCCGGCGGCAAGAGTTCCGACGTAAGCGGCGGTGCCGTATTGTCGAATTTCAGTGCCGATGACAATGTTGCCGTGCGGGTCAGACCGTAGGGAGAAACCGCAAGAACGTGGAGATAACGGTAGCCGTTCACACCGCTGAGAGAGAGGGTAGTCAAAGTGGTGGAGTTCGCACCGTAAGCGTCGATGTCGGAAACGTCACTCGCATTGTTGTCCCAGAGATAGTAGATCGTGCAGTTTTCCGCACCGTCGATCTCGACTTCAACGTCATGGAATTTCGCCCACTCGTTGTTGTCGGGGGTGAGGGTGACGGTGGGGGTGTTGTAATGGATCGGCGTGATTTCGATATCCTCACTGTAAAAGTCCGGGGCGGAGTTATTGGTCACCTTTCCGGTACTGCTTACTTTGTAGGCGAGGTCGAGGATCTTTTCCATTGCCGTACATTCGACGGCGTAGGAATAGGATTTGTAGACACGTTTGGAAGCGTTTTTCAGTTCAAAGAAAAGCGTGTCGGAGTAGTTACCGCCGGCATAAGTGAAGTAATTTACCGTCGAACCGCCGTTGAATTTCACGCCGACCGTCGCGTTTGCCGTGCTGACTTGAACGGGCTCGTTGAATTTCAGGATCAGACGGAGGGTTCCGTCGTTCACCAGGGACGAAGAGTCGAGGTAACTCGATTTTACCGTCGGTCCGTCATTGTCGAGAAGCAGCATCTTGAAGGTCAGTCCGATAAGTTCGAAGTCCTGCCAATCGGCACTGTTGTAGAAACTTGCGCAGACGTCCAGGGCACCGTCGACCGGTGCTATGTTGTAAAACTCGGAGTAGTAGAGTTTTCCTTTAGAGCAGAACCAGTTATCCGTGTTGTTGTAGAAATAGAGTTGTTTCTTATCGTCGGCGCCCCAATAATCTACCTTTTTCCACCAATCGTCGTCGGATTTGTACGGGTCACCGCCGTCTGCAAAGATGACGTTTCCCTGACCGTTGAGCTGGTCTGCCCAACCGCCGAAGTTGGGGTTACACGGGTCGATCTTGAAGTAGGCGACGGCACCTTCGGTGTTTTTGCTGCAAGTGCCGACATCACCGTACTTTTTGTTACCCATGATGATGACCGCATCCGCTCCGGTGTACCACGACTCGTAAGAGAAATCTTCGACGAGCATAGTGGCGTATGCTTTCGCGATACCGGTCCGAAGGAAGTTGTACATCCAATTCTTTGTGGTATCGTTATTCAGCGTCATCCCTTTATCCCAGGATTTCCAGGTTTCGCCGCCGTCAATATCGTTGACGTCGCCGTGAGTTGCCGTCTGGATGTTGAGGTATTCGGATAAATAGGTGACATTGTTACTCGTCGTGATCGAAAGGGTGATATCCGAACGGAGATAACCGTATGCCGTGTTTGCTTCGGGTTTGATCACGGCCTCATCATTGGCGACGCGGTCAAGAACAATGGCAAAGTACGGGGCATAGTAGTTATCGGCGGCATCCGTCGTTCCGAATTGCGCGGTTTGAAGAGCGACGACTGCGATGGTCGCGGTCAGTTCACCTGCGGGAACGATCAGGGTTGAGTTGACTTCTGTGTAATCCCGACCGGCGATCGCCGAACGGTTTTCCGTGTGAAAATAAACCGTCAGATCTTTTTCGCACTCTTTGCTTAATTCGATCTTGAACTCAAGAATGTTATTGGCATTCGCGGTCACTTTCAGTTGGTTGAATTTGATGGTGATTTGCTCTTCTTCATCTCCATCCTCCGCAAATACGGGGAGCAGGGCGGAAGAGAAGATGAGGAACATCATGATCAGCGCGGCAAACAGGGAGATAATCCTTGCGCTTTTGCTACTTGTATCAGACATTGGATACCTCCTTTCTGTTTGCAAGAGAATCCAGGAATTCGGAAACCGTACCGCCGGGATGCGACAGTTTCCAATTTCGGAACATTTCGAGAATTGCTTTTTCTTCTTCGGGGAATACCTGTTCTTCCTCGCGGGACTCAATCTCCTCCTGTGCGGTGGGTTGATCGTTCTCATTGATGTCCGTTTCCGCCTGCTGTGCGGCGACGGGGACGTCCTGCTGCTTTTCCGCGGGCGCGTTCAGTTTGTTGTTACGGACACGGATGTCGTAGAACATTGCGTTCTCGTCGAAGAAATGCTCCGCCGTTTCGGAGAGGTCCATTTTACCCATCTTGTAGAAGGGAACCTGGAACGAGGGGGAGAAGTAGGTCTTGAGGGGGTAGTTACCGAACGTAACGATGATGGAGTGTCCGATATCGCCGGGGTGGTTCAGACGCTGAAGTTCCGACGGATAGATGAGGGGACGCACCTGCGTGTTGTTCGAATAACTCGTATCGCCCTGCGAGTTCGTGGAGGTCGAGGTCATGGAAACGGTGATGTTACCGCAGAGTTCCGAGAACTCTTTGCAGGTTTCCATATCGTTCGAACCGATGAACATCTTGACACCGCAGTTACCCTTGACGATATCCGCGACGGACTCGCCGTACACGTTGTTCAACTGGGCGTAGGACTGAATGATCATGGTGAACCAGATCTTACGGGAACGTCCTACGGTGATGAACTTATCGAATTTTTCGATCTTCGGCATATTACCGAACTCATCCATGATGAAGTAAACGTTACGGGGCAGGGAAAGTTCTGCCGTGGCAGAGGCGATCTTGATGAGTGTCTTATAAATATTCAGAATGAAGATCGCTGCGAGGTTATGTCTTGTGTCTTTCTCGTCCGGGATCTTTAAGAACAGCGCGGTCGGTCTTTCCGCAAGGTCGGCGGCAGTGAAGTCGGAGACGGCGGTCAGAGAGCAGATGCCGGCATCGTTGAAGAGCGTGAGCTTTTCATACACGATGGACATATAGGAGGCGCGTGTCTGTGTGGCGGCGTCGCACACCTGCTTGGAGAGGGAGGCGGCGCGGGACAGAGGGCTTCTTCCGGCGAAGTATCCGCGGAGTTCACGGTAGTCGTCGGAGGAGTTTTGCAGGATCTTGGAGAGGTTGAAGAAGTTGAACTTTTCCTTCGTCATACCGAGTTCCTCGTCCGCGGAATCTTCCAGCATGGCGAGCAAGGTTGCAAGGACGATGGAACGCGCACCCTTTTCCCACATGGGGTCTTTTTCGTTTTCCACGGGGATGAGGACGCTGACGAGGTCGTTCAGATCCTCGTACACTTCGTCAAAGAGTTTTTTCTTGTAAACCTTGATGGCGACGACGAGTTGCGCATAATCCGCGTATGCCTTGCCGTCGAATTCGTACCAGCAGTCGCTTGCGACGAATTCGGCTTCCGGCGCGGTGAGCGTCAGCCCGTTTCTGGCATCCTCCGCGTGGTGGCGGACGGCGAGTTTGTGCGCGTTGCGGTATTTTTCGTAACCGTCGTAAATGCTGTCAAGGGGGTTCCAACGATAGGAAGAATAGGTATCGCGCAGGTCGATGACCTTAACGTCGTAACCGCGGGATTTCAGATACTTGGAGTGAAGGTTGAAAAGTTCGCCCTTCGGGTCGGTGATGATCATGGAAGAACCCGCCGAGGTCGTGGCGAGAAGTTGGATCATCGGGGATACGAACGTGGTCGTTTTACCGGAACCGGTGGAACCGATAACAAGCGCGTGACAGGGAGAGTTGAAGGCGACTTCGAGGTTTCTGCCGCCGTCAATGAGTCTTCCGGCAACGGGAATACCGTCTTTCTTGGCTTCTCCGAGTTTGGTGTAGGTGTGGAATTTAAAGTTTTTCTTCTTTTCTTCTTTGGACATCCAACGGGAGTTTTCAAGACCGCCGACGACTTGTTTTGCCTTGCCGTCGCGGTTGCCGCCGTTTGTGAAGAAGCCGAGGATCTTACGGTCGATAAAAATGCCGTAAATGACGGTGAACACGATGAGGCAAAGGACCACGTTGGCGTAATACACCAAGTCGTGTGCGAGAATGATTTTCTTGAGCGAGCCGTACCAGTCGATGACGGCGAACTCAAAGTTGCAGTCGATCATCGCATAGAATACGTACGCGAGAATCGCGGAGATGGCAAGCCCAGAACTGGTGAAGAAGAGGATCTCCTGAATTCTGCCGGTCGCGAAACGGTGAGACAGGGTGATGTTTGAGAATAGCATGAACAACACGAAGAAGAAAATGACAGAACTCAGAATACCTGTGATATTGAAGCCGCCGTTTGCGTTACGGAGCAGATTTCCGTTGTAGAGGAAGGCTGCCGACACTCCGGCGGAAAGCGCGGTGCAGATGAGGCAGATCAGAGTTATAAATCTGAATTTTTTGATAAATTCGTTCATCGTTTCTTCCTCCTTACCAAGGCGTTGACCAAGTTTGAGTGTCGGACGTGTAAGTTTCGCCGTTACTGTAAGTAACGAGGATCTTAAACGTATATGTATGGTTACCGGAGGGAAGGAACCGTTCGGAATAGGGAAGATTGGGCATGGCAGTCGTAAAGCTTTCTTTTCCGTTCTCGTCAACAACGTTGATAAATTGGACAGAAACGATACCTGATCCGCGATACATTTGATCGATCGCAAACATGTAGTAGTTTACGTCATAATAACTGATGTTACCTACCCAGAAGTAATTGTGCGTTGACATTCTTTCGAGAGCGTCCATCGTAACGAGAACTTCAAGTTGGATCTGATATTCGTGCTTTTCGTAGTTTCCGCCGCCGATGACGACGGTGGTTTCCCACAAACCGGCACCGTAGACCGGCGCTTCAAGTTGGTTGGTATAGGGAACGTCAGCGGGAATGGAGGACTTGTCGATGATGAATTGATGCGGCTTGTTGCCCTTGGCGGAAGTGCCATCGAGTTCAAAGGAGAAGGTTCTCTTTGTGACGGAACCTTCGTTCAGACCGTTGGCGGCTTCAAACGCGGTAACGTCGATGGGTTTGGGGCGGATACGGAAGATCGCTTCAAACTCGGTTTCACCGCTGATGATCTCGATACTATCGGGGTCGAAGACGAGTGTCGCTTTTGCGGTCAGATCGCATACGTCGGTGCTTTCGTTGTTTTCATATACGACGCTGAAGTAGGGCGGTATGTCGGAAGGTATGATCAGTTCCGCTTTGCATTTGGAGCCGTCGTATACGACGTCGAGGTTGGGGAAGATGAATCCCGAAGTGTTGAGTTGGTATCTTGCAACGGTGAGTACGGCAGACAGAGATTTGACGTTCGCAATATAGTTTTCTTTGTCATATTCGAAGGTTGCGGTGACCTTGTACGAACCGCCCTTGACGAGATCTTTCTTGTTCCAACTTATGGTAACGCCGTCGGGAAGAACGCCTTCAAGGTCAAGGTTGTGCGGAGTACCGTCATAGGGGACAGTCTTGTCGTGCAGAGCGATGCCGGAGAGGTCGATCGTTGCTCTTTCGATCGTGAGTACCGTGTCAAACTGCGAGTAACTCTTGCCCGTGGCATCCATCAGAATGTAGTGATCGGTATCGACGAGCGCGGTGACTTCGTTCTTTCCTGCGACGGTTCTTTCATTATTATAATAAGTAATGACACCTTCGGGGAGAACTTTGTCGAGAGTGACCGCGTGGGGGAGTCCGTTGTAGGTGAAGGTAGTTGTGTTCCAGCCGATGGATTCCACCTCGATCTGCTCGCGCAGGTACATTTCACCGCTCATCGCGGGGATGATGGCACTGGTCGCCCAAATGGGATCGGCAAAGGTGAGGGTTGCGGTATAACCGTATCTCTCGCCGAGAACCAAAGCGTCGGGGCTGACGGTCACGGTTTCACCGTTCGCGTCCGTGGAGGTGAAGACGACGTTGACCGCAATGCCTTCTTCGACGTGCGTCGTTCTGTAACGTGCTTCGCCTTCTGCGGCACCGGAACGGTAACTGATGTTATCCGCGGAGAACGGCGTGTTGTAGGAGATCGTGCGGATGATCATCGTGGAATCGAGAGAACTCGGCGTGATGGCGAAGTTTTCCGCATCGGCACGCTGAACGCCGAAGGTAACGTGAACGTTGTACGAACCTGCGGCGATGGCACCGCCGTCGGTTTTGCCGTTATAAGTATAGGTAGCGACGACGTCTGCGGGGAGCGAACCTTTGATCGCCGCCGAGTGCATCATGCCGTCGAAATCGCAGAAGTAGGGTTCCAGCGTGACGTCGGTGAGATTGATCTTTGCTTTTTCGATCGTGAGGAGGGCTTTGACGTCCTCCACGGGTTCATAGTTCACGGTGTCGTAAGCGAAACTTACCGCAACCGTGTATTTTCCGGCTTTCACCGCGGCAGCGGAGGAGCCGCCCGCGTTCGCCGCGGGATCGGTGGAAAAGGGAGTATAAGTCGTGGATTTGATGGATACGCCGACAGGGAGTTTTCCCTTCGGGGCGATGGTATGCGCCGTGCCGACGAAAGTCACCGTTTTGTCAGCCATCGTGACGGCGGACATATCGTGCTTCGCTTTGGTGATGGTGAGGGTGGCTTCGAGAGGAGCGCTCGGTGCGTTGAAGTTCTGCGTATCACGGAGGAAAACTGCCATTTTGACGTAATACGTACCGACGTTGACCGCTTCGGAAACGGGGACGGTACCTCTCTCATCCGCGTAAGTCGTGTAGACTGCAGACACGTCGGAGGGGAGTGCCGCCGCTTTGAGCGCGTGGACTTTTCCGTCGTAAACTACGGATTCGTTGTGGAAATCAATGATGGACAGATCATAGTCCGCGCGGGCGATGATCAAGGTCGTCGAGAGAAGGACGGTATCGTATCCGTCGCAGGAAACGGCGGCGGTGACGTGATATTCACCCGCGGAAGTGAAGGTGTTTCCGAGCGGGTATTCCACGGTCGCACCGCTCGGCAGGTCACCGCTGACTTGCACGGAGTGAGGCTGACCGTCGTAGACGATACCTTCCGGCGCGATCAGTTCGATCCCGTCCATCGAGTAGCGCTCGACGAATATGTTGATCCTGCAGGCGATGTTTCCGTAGACGATCTTCAGGGTTTGTTCGCCGGGGTGGAAGAGTTTGAGCTTCTCCTCCGCGGGTACAAGATCTTCGGTGAGTTTGACGGTTTCTTTCGCACCGTCGGAATAGGTCAGAGTCAGATCGACCTGCGAGTAGTCGAACTCGCCTACGGTCGTCCTGTACACGGTTTCACTGTCTGCTTCCATTTTCGTGCATACACGCAGGGTGGCGCAACCGGAGCAGAGAACTGCCGTTACCGCAAGTACTGCGATCAGTATGAGAAAAGAGTATTTTCGCAAATGCATAGTGTTTCCTTTCGTTTCGTTTTCGCTCGGGGCATCGGATTCCGACGCCCGACAGAGGGGGAAACGCCGGAAAATTATTTTTTTTCGAGGGATTGTTCCGCTACGGGCTGTTTTACTGCGGGTTCGTCCTTCTGTACGGGGGCTTTCTTCTCGGTTTTTTCAGATACGTCCGCACCGAGTTTGGAGGTGAAGTTCATCTTTTCCTTCATCTGCAAAAGGGTTTTGTCCTCGGCGCTTCTTTGGGCGGAATCGAGGTCGTAGCGCTCGTCAAGACCTGCGGCTTTGAAGTACTCGACGCGGAGTTCTTCGCGCTCTTTGATCATCTGAGCGTTTTCCGCACGGACTTCTTCGTGTTCCTTATGTTCTTTCTTCAGGCGGTCGCGGGTCTCTTTGTTGTTGACGGCTTCGATCACCGCTTTTTCCATGCTGCTCTTCTTCATGTCGAGAGCGTGGCTGTTGAGGTCGTTGATGTACGCTTTGGGATCAACGTGAAGTTGGATGAGTTCGGTCTTGAGATCTTCGACCTTTTGATTGATCTCGGCTTTCTTCGCTTCGGTGATCACGCCGTCTTTTGCGTGTTTACGCGCGGATTTTTCGAGATCTTTGCGTTCTTCTTTCAAAGCGGTGTTCAGAAATCTCTTGAACTGCGGCTCGGAGAAGTTCTTCAAACGGTTGATGTTCTCCGCGAGTTCTTTCTTTTCCTTCGCCTTTTCCGCCGCGGGATTTGCATTGACTTGGGGTGCGGGTGCTTCTTTTACCACGTCGGGACGGTTGATCCGGGCGATCTTATTGCGAATGATGTCAAGGCGTTCTTTACTGCGCTGTGCGGCTTGCTTGCGGGCTTCGAGCGCTCTTTCGAAGTTCTCCGCTTTTCTCGCCTCTCTGCTGATGGGATCGTCGGTAACGGCAAGGGCGTTCGCTCTCGCTCCGTCGAGCTGTTCTCTCGACATACCGAAGTCGTTGACGAGAGTTGCTTCCATCTTCTTGATGGCGGCGTTCTCGCGGTAGTTGCGGATCGGGTGCGAGATCTTCTGCCAGAGGGTACGGTGCTCGTGTACTTCCTTCAATCTCGCGTACACGCCGACGGCATCCTCCAGCAGTCGGGGATCGGCGTTGCGGGAAAGACCTTCCGTCTTGGCGACGGCGGTCTGATAAACTTTGGAAGTTTCGTCTTTTCTGACGGCGAGTTCAACGAGTTCTTCGCCGGTCACGCTGAAGCGGTTGAGCGCTTCGTTGAAATCGCAGAGCATATCTCTTGCGTTGTCGGAACCGTTCAGCTGACGGTCGCAGTTCTTCTTGATCGTGTCGCCGGAAACGAGTTCGACGTTCACGCCTGCGGATTTCGCGGCACGGAGAATGTAAGCGTTCACACGGGCAACGTCGGATTGGGTGCCGCGAAGACGGTCGGTGCCGAGACCTTCAAGCTCGATCTTGCCGTTCATGACGTCGTCGAGGACTTTCGCGTAAGCGCGTTCGATCTCTTCCTTGGACTCGCAGTTTTCAAAACGGGAAGCGAGGGTAGAACCGTCGCTCTCAAGCGACTTTGCCTGTTTGCGGACGTAAAAAATACTGGCTAACCCGTTTATATAAA
>JAKSPH010000019.1 GCA_024404975.1 Clostridia bacterium
ATTCTACTACAAGAGGTCTTTTTATTCAATGTCCGTTTTTACGGGTTCAGTTCAATAGCACCGGTCCTTTTATTTTCTTATTATCAGGAACAGACGTTGCGCCGTTTTTTCTTACGGTTTGCAGGAACCGCAGGGAGAATATCCTTCCTCCAACAGATCGAGACGGGTTCCGGTATATTCCTGCTTGTTCTTATCCGACATTTGCTTTACGGAAGAGCAGGTCGGCAGGTGGAAAGTATGTTTGCTCGTATTGAGGATAAAGGTTTCTGTCTCCTCCTCTGCGGCGGGATCGGTCTGCTCGGTTTCCGGTGCCGGTTGCTCACCCTCACCGGTAGGATCACCCGCGGGTTCCTCTTCGGTTTTCGAGAGGTCGATCGCCTCCTGTACCGCCTGTTTTTCGGCTTCGGTCATCAGGTGGGATTCGCCGGTCTTGTAGTCGATCGTGATACCGGGCTGGTTGTTGTACGCAAAGACGTTGAAGCAGACGCCCTCGCCGTTGTCCTCCACGCTCCATCCTTCCATCACAACGCCGCGTGCGACGAGTTCGTTTCCGACGAAAATGGGCGTTACGCGGTAGAGAACGTGATTGCCGGTTTCCTTGACGTAGTCGGCAACGAGGTTTTCAAATCCGAGCATACCGTCGATGTTGAGATAGCGGGTACCCGTGATGAGGTTCTGTTTATTGGCGTTCTCGCCCGTCAGCTGGAATCCGATCAGGTGGCAGCGGTTGTAGAGGTACTTACCGTCTACGATGTCGTATTTCACGGTCTGCCAACCGGTGGGTTTTACCGCGCCGATACTCTCACGCGCCTCGGTGGGCATCAGTTCTTTACATACGTTCGCGAAGGTCACGCCGCATCTGCCGAGAGAATCGAGTTCGGCGAATTCTTCAAACGCACCGCGCTTCTTATCCGCGTCGGTGAAGTTCGGCTGATTGCCGTTGAGCGCAACGTACGCCTTGTCGGTGAACGGCGGGATGGAGGCGAGAGTAACGGACGATTGGTCGTCCTTCTTGTCATTGTCGGTTTCTTCCGTTTGACACTCTTCTCCTTTCAATGGCAACCCCGAACCGTCCTTCTTGTCATTGTCGGGTTCTTCTTCCGTCTGACCGAAGAAACCGCCGAGGACGGAATCGAGAAGGTCGCAGGAAGTGAGCGTTCCCATCAGAAGGAATATGCAGAGGAGCAGGGAAAGGAGCCGGAGAAAGGCGGTCTTTTTCATTTTCTGTAAATCTCTTTCGTTATTTTTTCATGCGAGGATCCGACGAATTCAGATTCGCCGATCTTGGTAAACGCGCCGAGGTCGAGATCAAAACGCATATCCGACGGATACACGCGTCCCCAACGGTACACGACGAGTTCGGTGATCCGATCGCAGTAGGGAAGGAGCGCACGGTCCTCCACGAAGGCACACCCGCCGCCCGCCGCATCGAGAAAGTTCTCGCTCACGGAACACTTGACGGGAATATCCGCGAACATGGGTTCGGAGTAGGGAGAGAGGAACAGCGTTCCGTCCCCGACTTCCGCGGCAATATCCGCGTAGAGGACGCGGTCGCGCGACAGACGGCGGTGATTGAACATCATACCGTTCGCACGGTCCTCCAAAGCAACAAATACTTTCATATCGAATCCTTTCGGCAGAAAGCGGTCAGTTTTTCTTCGCGTCGGCGGAGCGGGAAGAAATGCGCTGACGGCGGAGTTTGTAGAGTTCCTCGGCGGCGATACGCGCCTTGGCAACGATTCCCGCCACGTTCTTGGGGAAGCAGTAATACTGCATTTTGGTATCGCCGATACAGATCATATCGCCGATCTCGTACCAATAGTAATCGGCATACAGCCCGTACGAAGCGGAGGGACTCTGCCGATAATCGAGTTTTCCGTCGCATCCGACGAGGTGGAAACCTTCCTCACTGTGGGTGAGCGTTCCTTCGCCGACGCGGTAGATACAATGATAGTCCCGAAGGACGTAGATGGAAACTTCCGCTTCCATGTGATAGGCACCGCGCGCGAGTTCGTCCTTGACGCAATTGCGCTCCCACGTGTACCAATCCGGAACGTGGTCGAACTTACTCTTGCTGTCCGTCGCGCGGAGAAATCCGTATTCGTCCAGACGGTACGCCTTTTTGCAGCGGCGGCAAGTCACGGTATCGCCGAGACCGACCATCTCGCCCTCGGCGCCGCAAGCGGAGCATTTATAGAGGACGCGGTCGAGTTTGTCGGCGCGGAAGGATTCGTCGATGCGGATCCTGTTCTCCTGCTGCCAGCGGAAGTTGTCGAACGAGAACTCTTTCTTCAAGATCTCGTTGAGTTCTTCCGGCGTGGCGCTCCCGATCTGTTCGGGTGAGAGGAGATACTTCATCTCGCAGGAAACCTTGACCTTTCGCGGCTGGAGTCCGTTATAGAGGGGATCGCGTGAGAACGCGCCGTAAGTGCGGATCATCACGACGGGGACGCCGAAGTGCTTCAGGCACTTTCCGATACTGTCCGGCAGGGGCGTTGCGGTGCCGTCGAAACTGTAACTCGCTTCCGGATACATCAGCACGGAGGAGTGAAGTTTGCTGAAGGAATATTTCATATCGGACAAAAGAGTGATGTCCGAAACGAATTTCTTTTTCGGGATGCAGCCAAGACGGCGCATCAGCCATTTCTTACCCACCAAACCGTCCTCGGTACAGACGATCTGGAAGGGACGGGGATAGAGGATCGTCGATGCGATCTTGAGGTCGATAAAACTCGAATGGTTCATCAGAAATAAACACGGTTCTTTCTTCCCGAGTGCTTCCATTCCGATCTTCTCACAGGTAAAGCCGACTTCCTTGAGTTCCCCCGCGGAAACGACTTTGAGAAGAGTACGGAAAAAGATGCCCGGCTTTTTCGGCAAAAAGTGCTTCGGCGCGGGCATCTGCATCACTTCGTCGAAAGAACGGTCACAAACCTTAATCTTCATAATACCGTTTCTTTCGGATCACGCTTGGATGATTTGTACTTCGGTTCCCGCTTCGTGGATGGCTTTCAGGATCTCGTTGTCGATGGGATTCTTGCTATCGGTGAAGAGGATATCCACGTTCTCGAATCCGGTCACGTGGCAGAAACTCGTCTTTCCGAACTTTTCGCTTTCGGCAAGGCAGACGCGTTTCATGCTCTTTTCGAGCAGGTTGCGGGTGAAGTTCGCTTCCGAGGCGTACCAGACGTAGATTCCGTCGGAATTCAAGGCGGTCGCGCCGAAGAAGGCGAGAGAGAAGTTCATTTTGAGGAGCTGCTGTGCGGCTTCAAGACCGAACACGCCTTTGGATTGAGGATCGACGATACCGCCGAGAACGGTCAGGTTTCCGGTGATCTCTCCGTCTTTGAGTTTTTTCGCCAGAAGAACGGCGTTGGGGAGGGAACAGGTCACGATCTGCAGACCGCGGAGTCCCGTCAGTGCTTCCGCAAGAGCGGTGGAAGCGGAACCCTCGTCAATGAAGATGGCATCGCCGTCTTTGATCAGTTTGGCGGCTGCCTGACCGATCCTGCGCTTTTCTTCCGCGTGAAGTTTGATGCGGTATTCATAATCCGGCTCCGATCTGACGGCGGAAGCGAGAACGACGCCTCCGTGGACGCGTTGGAGCTTTTCGTTGTTGGTGAGAATGACGAGGTCGCGGCGGATGGTCTCGGTCGTTACGTTGAATCTTTCAGCGAGTTCAGAGATGGATGCCTTACCTTCACGGTAGACGGTTTCGACGATCTCTCCCTGTCTGACTTTTGCAAGCATGGTAAATCTTCCTTATTATATGTTTTCATTTATTTTATTCTACAATTTTCAACGTGTTTTGTCAATAGGTTTTTGCCTAACAAATGCAAAGAAAACACAAAAATAAACAACATTTTCGTTGGAATAAGTTGATTTTCGCAAATTAATATGCTATAATATACTCTATCAAACAGATAGGATCGTTATTTTTATGTCAACCGCAACGCTCAATTCACCCAAGCAAAAAATGACGGGTGCGGAACTCAAACTCGCCGTTCTCGCTTCCATTGTCTACTTTGTCAACTACCTCGCGAGATACGACTTCTCGGCATCTCTCGCCGAATCGAGTCTGTTCTTCGGAAAAGAGATCATCGGTCTTTCCCTCACCGTGAACGCGATCACCTACGGCGCGGGGCAGATCATCACCGGAATTCTCGGTGACAAGATCCCGCCGAAATACGCCGTTACCGCCGGACTTCTCGGAACCGGTCTTTGCAATCTGATGATCGGTTTGATAAAGACTCCCGCTCTCCTCGTCGGAATCTGGGGACTGAACGGCTTGATGCAAGCCATGATATGGCCCTCCCTCGTCCGTCAGCTGGCACACGATCTCTCGTCCGAAGCGTATAACAAAACCATCGTCGCGACGTCCGTGGCGAGTTCCGCTTCCTCCGTGCTGATCTACCTCGCTATCGTTCCCGCCGCCATCACGATCTCCTCATGGAGATTGGCGTTCTACTTCGCGACCGCGACCGCCGTCGCCACCGCCGTCTGGTGGTTCTTCTCCGTGAAGTCCATCAAAGCCGAAAAAACCGATTTCTCCAAAATCGACCTCACCGACGGTGAAGAACCCGCCGGAAAGGAGACCGAGGGCAAGAAACCCGTGTTTAGTCTTATCGTGCTCTCCGGAATTCCCGTCATCTACATCATGATCGCCTGCCACGGTCTGCTCCGTGAGAGCATCGGCGACTGGATGCCCGTACTGATGGCGGAAACCTTCAATTTAAGCAACGTATCCGCGATCATGAGCGGTGCGATCGTCCCTCTGTTCGGTGTCATCTCCGTATTCGTCGCTTCCAAGATCTATGATATCGTCAAGAAAGAAATGCTGGCGTGCCTCATCCTTTGGGGTTCTACGATCGCATTTGCGGCGGTGCTTTACTTCTTCATCGGTTACTCGCCCGTGCTTGTCGTGATCCTCATGGGACTTCTCGCGACCTGCATTCACGGCATCAACCATATCGTTACCACCCGTATGCAGACGCACTTCAAAGACGCGGGACTTGTTTCCACCGTCACGGGACTTCTCAATTCCGCGACCTACGCGGGTGCCGCGATCTCCGGCTACGGGATCGCCGTCTTTTCCGACAAATACGGTTGGAAGAACACCGTTCTCCTTTGGGCGGGCGTTGTCGCACTCGGTATCCTCTTCACTCTCATCGTATACCGCCGTTGGACGAAGTTCGCGGCAGAGCATAACTGAATCAGGAGTAGAACCATGATCGACCTTTTGCCAAGACTTCCGCAATATAAAGCGAACCTCCATTGCCACACCGTCATTTCCGACGGAAAATGGACACCGGAGCAGGTCAAGGAAGGTTACAAGAGCCACGGCTATTCCGTCGTCGCTTACACCGACCATGAACTGTTCATTCCTCACCCCGAACTGACCGACAGCACTTTCGTCGCCCTCCACGCGACGGAAGTCGGACTTGACGAGAAAGAGCCGAAATCCAATCACAACCGCGTTCTTCACCTCGGCTTGATTGCGCTCGATCCCGACAACAGAAACAATCCGGTCTGGAACCGTCAGAAATACTACGCCACCTACTTCAACCGCGACTACGTTCCGCAGAACTGCGTTCTCGATTCCTCGCCCGACTTCTGGCGCGAGTACTCCCACGAGGGCATCAACAAGATGATCAAAGCCGCGAAAGAGAACGGTTTTTACGTGACTTATAACCACCCCGAATGGTCGCTCGAAAGTTACAACGACTATATGGGGTACGAAGGTTTCGACGCGCTTGAGATCATGAACTACGGTTCTTCGCTCGACGGCACGGACGCGGACGACGCGTACGTTTACGACCATATGCTCAAAGGCGGAAAGCGCATCTTCTGCAACGCGGGGGACGACAACCACAATCCCCGCCCCGAAGGCAGTTCCCGCTTTGATTCCTACGGCGCGTGGACGATGATCGTCGCGGAGAAACTCGAATACCGCACGGTAACGAAAGCGCTCTCCGAGGGCTTCACCTACGCGTCGACCGGCCCCTCCTTCCGCTACATCGGCTACGATCCCGAAACCAAAAAAATCCACGTCGAATTCGATCCCTGCGATCGCGTGTTCATGCTCGGCAACGTGCGCCGTTACCGTTCCAAATTCGCCTGCGACTACGACGAGCCGATCACCTCGGCGGATTTCGACGCGTTCCCCGACGACGGCTACGTCCGTTTGATCCTCATCGACAAGGACGGCAAAAAAGCATTTTCCCGTGCCTATTTCGTAGACGAGTTTCTCAAATAAAAATACATGCCGCGGCTCATACAAGCCGTGGCTTTTTTCTTGACACCGCAAGGGTTTTGTGCTATACTGAAAGAAAAAAAGAGGTTTCGTTATGGAAAGATATGCATGGTCCGCAACTGTCAAGGAAGGGAAACTCGACGAATACCGCCGCCGTCACGATGAGATTTGGCCGGAACTGAAAGAACTGCTCAAATCCGCGGGGATCTCCAACTACACCATTTGGGTGTCGGGGAACCGTCTGTTCGGCTACTACGAGTGCGAGTTCGGAAAGGATTACGCCGCGAAAGTACAGGCGGAATCTCCCATCGTCGACCGTTGGAACGAGTACATGAAAGACGTCATGGAGATGGAGATGGATCCCGTAACAGGCGCACAACCCCAACTCACGCAGGTCTTTTATCTTGAATAATTGACTACATTTCTTTGCATTTTAACGGTTTTCCGGCGGGCGCTCCCTGCCGGAGTGAATAAACGATCAAGAAAACAGCTACAATAGGAGAACGGTTTTGAAATTTACAAAGCAATATGATCTTCGTGAAAAATATCAGGACGGAGCGATCTTTCATGGGCTTCTGTTCCGCTTCAACAGTGCGGGGCGCGGTTTCGTCGCCGATCTGAACGACGGCGGAAAAATCCTCGGAGAATTCCTCCTTGACGGAGTACCCGACCTCGTCGCTCACTCGAACGCGGTTATGTTCGGCACCGAGCGTGTGAACCCCGACGACGAATTTCCCGTACTCTATACCAACCTTTACAACACATATAAACTCGAAGACGACCGTCTGGAAGGAACGCTCCTCTGTTACCGCGTGTTCCGCACGGAAACGGGCTTTTCTTCCGAACTTCTGCCAGTCATCCGCATCGGATTCGCCGAGGATCTCTCCCTTTGGCAATCCCTTCCCGACTGCGGGGACGTCCGCCCGTACGGCAATTTCGTGATCGACCGCGAAAACGGCGCTCTTTGGGCGTTCGTGATGCGCAACGGCACGGATTCCACACGGTTCTTCCGTTTCGCGCTGCCGAAACCCACGGAGGGCGAAGTTTCCGAGCGCTTCGGCGTACCGACGGTAACGCTGCGTGCCGCGGACGTCCGGAAGACGTTTGACACCCCCTTCATGCGCTTTATGCAGGGGGCGACGATGAAAGACGGCAAGATCTACTCGGTGGAAGGCTTTACGCCCAAACCCGACGTCCCGAACAAAAGTCCCGCCGGTTTCCGTGTGATCGACACGGAGCGCGGATGCGAGGTGCTGTATCAGAACCTTTGCGAACTCGATCTCCCCACCGAACCGGAGATGATCGACTTTGACGGCGATATCCTCTTCTACGGCAACCACGGTGCCGGTCTTTATACCGTGGAACTTCACTGAACCGAAAGGACGATTATGAAATATCAAGGCGATCTTCACGGCTTCCGCATCGTGCGTGAACGTATGCTCACGGAAATCGGTGCGCTCATGGTGGAAATGGAGTACGAAAAGACGGGAACCCCTCTCGTCTATCTCGAACGCCGCGACACCAACAAATCCTTCGCCGTCACTTTTAAGACCATCCCCGACGATGACACGGGCGTGTTCCATATCCTCGAACACTCAGTCCTCTGCGGATCCCGAAAATACCCCGTCAAGGAGCCGTTCGTCGAACTGCTGAAAGGTTCCATGCAGACGTTTCTGAACGCCTTGACCTTCAACGACAAGACGATGTATCCCGTTTCGTCCCGCAATCAGAAAGATTTTCTGAACCTCATCGACGTGTATATGGACGCGGTGCTTCACCCCGCGATTCTTGAAAACGAGAACATTTTCCGCCAGGAGGGCTGGCATTACGAACTGAATGAGAAAGACGGTACGCCGACGTTCAAGGGCGTTGTGTTCAACGAGATGAAGGGCGCGTATTCCTCCGCCGACGAAGTCGCGGAAGAGGAGATGTGCAAACTTCTGTACCCCGACACCTGCTACGGCAAGGATTCGGGCGGAAACCCGACCGTCATCCCCACGCTCACCTATGAAAAATTCCTCGCCTGCCACAAAAAATACTATCATCCGACGAACGCGCGGATCTTCCTCGACGGTGAGATGGATCTCGGCGCGGTGCTTGAGAAACTCGACGGATTTCTGAAAGACTACGACCGCCGTCCGGTCGACACCGACATCCCCTGTCAGGAGCCGAAACCCTACACGGAAAAGACCGTGGAATACGAGATCGCGGAGGACGAGGACGAAGAGAACAAAGTCCGTCTGTATCTCGGCTATATGGGTGTGCCGTTCGACCGTCAGCGTGAACTCCTCGCCATCGGCGTGATCGGAACGGTACTCGCCGGTTCCAACGACGCGCCGCTCAACCGCGCGCTTCTCGCGGAATCCCTCTGTGAGGACGTGGAGATCGGACAGAACGACGGCATCATGCAGACTTCCGTCACCGTCGAAGTCCGCGGCACCGAAAAGGAAAAGCTCCCCCGCATCCGCGAGGTGATCGGAAACGTTCTGACGGAAGCGGCAGAAAAAGGACTTGACCGCGTGAGAACCGTGGCAACCCTCAACAGCATGGAATTCAGCATGCGTGAGCGCGATTTCGGCTCTACGCCGAGAGGATTGGTCTACGCCATTTCCGCGCTCGACAGTTGGCTCTACGGCGGCGATCCCGCGCAGAACCTCTGCTTCAACGACTCGATGGCGTTCCTGCGTGAGAACCTTGATACCGGCTACTTTGAAGGGCTGATCCGCAAACTGTTCCTCGAAAATCCCCACACGGCAGCATTGACGCTCGTTCCTTCCAAAACCTTGGCGGCAAAACGCCTCGCCGAGGAAGAAAAACGGCTTTCCGAAGCCGCCGCGAAATGGAGCGCCGAAGAGCGCGAAACCGTGTACCGTCAGACACAGGATCTCATTTCCTGGCAAGGGCAGGCGGACACCGAAGAAAAACTCTCCACCCTGCCGTCCCTCGCCGTTTCCGACATTGAATCCGCCCCCGAATCCGTACCGCTCGACGAGCGCGAAGAGGACGGCGTGAAGATCCTCTACCACGACATTCCGACCGAGGGGATCACCTACACCGACCTGCGTTTCAACGCCGCAGACACGGACGAAGAAGATCTGCCCCTGCTCGGTCTGATGGGCAGTCTGTTCTCCCGCCTCGGCACGGAAAAGCACGATCCGCTCTCCCTGCAGAACGAGATCAAGACGTGGCTCGGTGCGCTCTCTCTGTCGCCGGAGATCGTTGCCATCCCCGACAAACACGACCGTTGCGGACTGTATCTGCGTGTCAGTGCGGCAGCCCTCGACGTCAACCGCGATAAGATCCCCGAACTTCTCCGTGAAATTCTTCTTTCGACCGAGTGGCACGATGCCGAACGCATCCGCACGGTTCTCCGTCAGATGAAGAGCGCGTCGGAAGACGCTCTCGGCAGTGCCGGTCATGCTTCCGGCATTTCCCGCGTCAGCGCCGCCTTGACGTCGGCGGGTGCGGTTGCCGAAAAAGTCAAAGGTTACGACGCATATTGCAAACAAAAGTTAGCAGAGAAGAACTTTGAGCAGGAGTTTGAAGCCATTGCCGCACGCCTGTGCGCGCTGAGCAAAAAACTGTTTGTCAAAGAACGGCTCACGGCGGTTTCCCACGTCGGACAGTACGACGCCGGATATCTGAAAGCCGTGATCGGTGCCTTGGACCGCGGTACCCCCTGTGAGAAAGAACTTTCCGAGATCCCCCCGCTCGGTATGCGAAAAGAAGGTCTTGAGATCCCCTCGCAGATCTCCTACGCCGTCGTCGGCGGCACCATTCCGACCTATACCGGCGCTTACGCCGTCGCGGAGAACCTCGCTTCCTACGAATATCTGTGGAACGCCGTCCGCGTACAGGGCGGTGCTTACGGCACGGGAATGATCGCGCGCATCGGCGGACTTCTGATGTTCTATTCCTACCGCGATCCCTCTGCCGTCCGCTCTCTCGGCGCTTACCGCAAGACCGCGGCGTTCTTACGCGAATTTTTGAAGAGCGGTGCTTCCATTGATAAATATATCATCGGTGCCGTCGGTTCGAGCGAACCCCTGCGCACACCGTGTACCGCCGCGGCGCAGAGCGACCTCGACTACCTGCGCGGCATCACTTATGAGGACCGCAAAACGCTCCGCGCGCAAATGCTGAATACGACCCCCGAAGATCTCCTCGCCATCGCCGACGTGATCGAAAAGATCGCCGATTCCGGTGCCGTGTTCGTCACCGGCGGAAAAGACAAACTCGCCGAAGTCCCCGAACTCGAAAAGATCCTGAAAATGTAACACAAACGCAAAAAATCCCTCCGTCGGAACGGAGGGATTTTTCTTTGGAACAAATTCCGCTTGATCACTCAGTACGCAAAGCGACGACGGGGTCTTTCTTTGCGGCGCTGCGCGCGGGGATCAGACCGGAGATCAAGGTCAGAACGATGGACAGTCCGACGAGAAGCAACGCCTGCATGGGAGGCAGGGAAGCGATGCGCCGGATGTGAATGATCGGGTGCAGGATCATATTGACGATCTCGGATATCAAATACGTGACTCCGATACCGATCGCACCCGAAAGCAGACCGATGATGAAGGTTTCCGCGATGAACAGATTGCTGACGTCGCGTTTTCTGCCGCCGAGAGCGCGGATGACGCCGATCTCCTTGATTCTCTCCACGACGGAAACGTAGGTGATGATACCGATCATGACCGTGGAAACGACAAGCGACACGGACGTGAACGCGATCAGCGCGTAGGAAACGACGTCGATCATGGTATTGATCATATTAATGATGAGTTCGAGCGTGTCGGCGTACTTGACTTCGGCACGGTCGCTCTCCGCGATCGCGGTGCCGTTGACGGAGATCTCGTCACTGCCGTTCCATTTATCGAGGTAATCCGTAACCTGATCCTTGCTGTCAAAGGACTTCGGATAGATCGCAATGTTGCTGGCAAGATCGTTACCGCCGACGGAACGGACGAAACGGTCTTTGAGCGAGTCGTAGTTGAGGGGGCTTCCGCCGCCTCCGCCGCCGCCCATCATGGAGCCGAATCCGGAACCGCCGGCGAGATCGCTCATGCTGACGGTGGGACCGAGGGTGCCTTTGCCGACTTTGGCCTCACCTTTGTAGGTATAGTCGATGTCGTAAGAAATCTGATACATTCCCGCGCGGATGGCGGCGGATCTGGCAGTATCGTTCAGGAATTCCACGATCTCGGAATCCTTGCCGTTTTCCAGAATTTTGTTCGTCAGCGCTTCGGTGTAGTAGATACCGCTCGACAGGCATCCGAAGGAAACTTCCTCGTCCGCTTGCAGGATACCGACGACTTTCAGCAAGATACCGTCCGTCTTGTCGAGGGAAGAAGCGTCGTAGTTATACTGAATGGAAGTAACCATGGTATGCGTGATGGGGTTCTCCACGTCCACGAGAGAGAACACGGTATCGTTGGGGAGCCAGAGGAACTGTTTGCCGAGGAGTTCATCATAGGAGAAACTGTCGCGGTAAAGTCCTTCGTTGAACGCGTCGTTCTTCGTCGCCTTGTTGACGATCTCAAGGAATTCGTCCTGCGCGTAGAATCCGAGGCGGGCGAGGAGCAGGTCGGAGAGTTCGTCATCCTTGGAAACGACGAGCATAACTTCATCGGCTTCCTCGGCGAACTTACCGGAAAGGAGGTTATACTGCGAAGCAATATAATCTTTGTTGTTGGGTGCCTGTTTGAACGAGGGGGCGAGGGTGGAAACGTACGCCGCGTAGTCCTTGAACTCGGTTTCTTTCAGAACGTTCGTGTAGAGGGACGTCAGCGCGTTGATGGTCAGAGAACGGGGCGCGCCGCCCTTTTCTTCCTCGAAGTCGGTAAAGATGTTGAAGGTCATATCCGTGCCGTAGCCGAACGTCATGGCGGCGTAGTAATCTTTCGGCATCGCCTTGACGAAATTCAGATAATCGGCGGTCAGTTCGTTCTTGACGATCATGCTATTGACGTTCTTGTCCATGCGCGCCAGATATTCGACCATGGAATTGATATAGACGCGGTTGGGCTGTTTGAGGATCTCTTCTTTCTGCTCCTCGTTCATCATATCCGAGAGGGCGGAGAAGTCGAGAGTCGTTTCCTCAATGGTGATCGGGTTGCCCGAAAGCATATCGTCCTGCATGGAAGCGACGTATCCTTTGATTCCCGCCGAGAAGGCGAGGACAAGCGCGATACCGATGATACCGATGGAACCCGCGATGCCGACCATGGCGGTTCTGCCCCGCTTGGAGATCAGGTTTCTCGCCGAGAGGCGGAAGGTCGTAAGTCCGGACATCTTCGCGCGTTCGCGTTTCTTGCGGTTGAAGCGGTTGTGCGCCTCTTCCTCTGCGGTCGCACGGCACTCCGCCTCTTCCTCTTCGGGAGAGAAGGGGTTGGTATCGGACTGCACTTTACCGTCGAGCAGGCGGATGATACGGCTGGAATACTGTTCCGCGAGTTCGGGGTTGTGAGTTACCATAATAACAAGACGTTCGCCGGAGATCTCGCGGATCAGATCCATGATCTGAACGGAAGTCGCCGTGTCGAGCGCGCCGGTCGGTTCGTCGGCAAGGAGGATCTCGGGATCGTTGACAAGCGCACGGGCGATGGCAACACGCTGGCACTGACCGCCGGAAAGTTGGTTCGGGCGCTTGTAATATTTACCCTTCAGACCTACTCTGTCGAGGGCGCGTTTCGCACGGATGAAACGCTCTTTCTTGCTGACACCCGCGATGGTGAGCGCGAGTTCGACGTTCCCGATGACGGTCTGATGAGGGATGAGGTTGTAACTCTGGAAAATGAAACCGATACGGTGGTTACGGTACACGTCCCAATCCCTGTCACGGTAGGATTTCGTACTGCGGCCGCTGATGACGAGGTCGCCGGATGTGTAGTGGTCAAGACCGCCGATGATGTTGAGCAGAGTAGTCTTTCCGCAGCCGGAGGGGCCGAGGATGGAAACAAACTCCTTTTTGCGGAAGGAGAGATCAACGCCCTTGAGCGCCTGCACCGTTTCAGAGGAGGAACGGTAGTCCTTTCTGATGGATTTGAGTTGAAGCATCTTTTTCTCTTTTCTATTTTTATTAACTATATAATTATATCATAATATTTCCGAAAATGCAAAGGTTTTACCGCATTTTTTCAAAAATTTCCCGTCCTGAAAAACTCCCCTGTTTTTCTCCCGAAAATGCAAATGTTTCTTTACAATTTGAACGGCTTCCGGAATGAAAATCCGATTGATTTTGCGAAAATATTTGATAAATATATTGCTTTTGGTTCCGGGAAGTGCTATAATAATATAGATACACGCAGGTACACACGTATGTGTGCGCCGAAATCCGGAGAGGAGGAACGAGAATGACACGCATTTTCCGATCGGTTTTACTGCTTTTGATCACGGTAAGTCTGTTTCTGACTTCCTGTGCGACCGTCCCCATCGTAATGCCAGAAGAGTCCACGCCGACGAGAGAAGAACTCCGTGAGAACGTGGAGGAGAGCGAGGAAACCTATCCGACCGTCGTCGCGTATCTCCGCGCCTGGAATTTTCCCCCCTTCTTCGAGCAGAACATTTCGTTCTTTGAAGACCTGTTCTCTCCCCGCATCTATCCGACGAACGAGCAGGCGAAAACCGTCGCCGAAGCCCTCGCCGATGAGATCCTCGGTCCGAAATACGAATCCGTTGATCTGTCGAGCCAAGCCGCCGTCACCAACGCTTTGCAGGAAGCGTTCCTCAACGTCCTGTTCCGCATGCAGCCGGACACCGTCGCGGCAAGCGAGATCGACGGTGCCGCAAATGAGGAGGACCAGCCCGAATTCGAGTACGTGACGCAGTATCTCGCCTCGTGGGGATTCCCCGTTTACAGACTGACGAAACTCATCCTCGTGGAATCCGTTTTCCATAGGAATTACTATCGGCCGCTTCCCGATACGCTCACCCTTGCGCGCACCACCGAAAAATATTTTACCGAAAACCTTTACGAATCCGCCGACTTCACGGATATGGAAGCCCTGACCGACGCGGTCATCCGCGCTTTCGTCCTCTCCGTCGGCGATAAATACGCCGTCTACCGCACCGCCGCCGAATACGGAAATTTTGAAACGGATATGTCGGGGACTTACGTCGGGATCGGCGTGACCGTTCAGTACACCTATGCCGACGGCAAGGTGGAAGTTACCGCGCTCAACGAATCGGGCGGCGCGTTCGAAGCGGGCGTGCAGCTCGGCGACCTCCTTTGGGCAGTCGAAGGCGAACTCGTTTCCGAGATCGGATATCAGACCGCCGTCAGCCGTATCCGCGGGGAAGAGGGAACCACCGTCAACGTTTCCTTCAAACGCGGAGAAGAGATCCTTGATTTCACCATCGTCCGCCGTGACCTCACAGAAGAAACGGTGACTTACAGGATCGATGACGACGGTATCGCTTACGTGAAGATCACCGAATTCAAAGAGATTACGGGATTGCAGTTCCGTAAGACGGTCAACGAACTCGAAGCCGCAGGTGTCCGAGGCGTGATTTACGACGTCCGCGCCAATCCGGGCGGTTACGTGTCCTCGGTCGTTACGGCTCTGTCCTATCTCGTTCCCCTGGGGACGCCGATCATCTCGTTCGGGGAATGGGGAACAGGTTATACCGCATACGACGACCACACGTTCGACGTTCCTTCCGTCGTGATCTGCAACGGCAACACCGCGTCGGCAGGAGAACTGTTCACCGCCGCACTTCGTGATTATACGGCGATGGGACTTGCGGACTCGACCGTGATCGGAACGCTGACCTATAAAAAAGGCATTATGCAGTCCGCCTTCTCCATCGGGGACGGCTCTATGCTGACCTTTACGGTCGCTCTCTACTATCCGCCTTCGGGTGTCAATTACGACGGTGTCGGCATCACGCCGGACGAGATCGTGGAAAAGGATCCCGAAACGGATAACCAGCTCGCAAGAGCATATGAGATTTTGCAAGAGAAATTAATAAAATAAAAATATACATCGGAGGAATTACCAATGGCAGAAATGAAGATCTACACCTCGGAAGGTTTCAAGGCATTGCAGGACGAACTTGACTACCTTGTCAACGTCCGTGTCGAGGAAAACAAGAAAGAGATCTCGACCGCGCGTGCGTTCGGCGACCTTTCCGAAAACAGCGAATACGATGAGGCGAAAGCGGAGCAGGGCAAGATCCACGCCCGCATTGCCGAACTGAAAGAGATGATCGCCAACGCGAAAGTGCTTGACGAATCCGAGATCGATAAATCCAGAATCTCCGTCGGTTCCATCGTTACCCTCTTCAACACAGAGAGAAACGGCGAATTCACCTATCACATCGTAGGTTCTTACGAAACCGATCCCACGCAGGGCAAAATTTCCGACTCCTCTCCCATCGGCATCGCGCTGATCGGTGCAAAAGAAGGCGACGACGTTGTCGTTCTCGGCGCAAGAGAACAGCACCTTCATATCCTCTCCGTAAAACGCGCAAAAGAATAAGACAAACCCTCGCTTCCCCCGGTGCGAGCGGCACCGAGAAAGGATACTAACATAATGGCAGAAAACAATCAACTGAACAGCACGAGTGAACTGCAGGTAAGACGCGACAAACTCACCGCGTTGAAAGCCGCGGGCGCAGATCCCTTCACCGTGACCAAATTCGATACCAACACCACCGCAAAGGAGATCCTCGCCAATTTCGGTGAAGCCGAAGCCAAAGGCGAAACCATGACCGTTGCCATCGCGGGCAGAATGATGTCCCGCCGTGTCATGGGTAAGGCATCCTTCGCGCATCTCAACGACGGAGAGGGGCTGATCCAGTTCTACGCCGCGAGAGATGACCTCGGCGAGGACGTTTACGCCGCCTTCAAGAAATGGGACGTCGGCGACATCATCGGCATTGAGGGCGAAGTGTTCCGCACCCGCACGGGTGAGATCTCCGTCCACGCGAAGAGCGCGAAACTCCTCGCGAAATCCCTTCTCCCTCTCCCTGAAAAATTCCACGGTCTTACCAATCAGGAACAGAGATACCGTCAGAGATACGTCGACCTCATCGTCAATCCCGAAGTCAAGGACACGTTCTACAAGCGCTCGAAGATCCTGACTCTCATCCGCCGTTACCTTGACGAAAAGGGCTTCCTCGAAGTGGATACCCCCATTCTCGTACCTCTTGAGATCGGCGCTTCCGCGCGTCCTTTCGTGACGCACCACAACACCCTCGATATGGATATGTATCTCCGTATCGAAACGGAACTGTACCTCAAGCGTCTGATCGTCGGCGGTATGAACCGTGTGTACGAAGTCGGAAGAATCTTCCGTAACGAAGGCATGGACCCCAAGCATAACCCCGAATTCACCTCCATCGAACTGTATCAGGCGTACACCGACTATTACGGTATGATGGATCTTGTCGAGGAACTCTACAAGATGCTCGCCCGCGAAGTCTGCGGCGACACGAAGATCACCTATCAGGGCATTGAGATCGACCTCGGAAAGTGGGAAAGACTCACTATGGTCGACGCGGTGAAAAAATACGCCGGTGTGGATTACGCCGATTGGGCGACCGACGAGGATGCCCGTGCAGCCGCCAAGGCGAAGAACGTGGAAGTTCCCGCCGACGCGACGAAGGGAACCGTCCTTGCCGAGTTCTTTGACGCTTACGTTGAAGAAAAACTCATTCAGCCGACCTTCATCTACGATTACCCTGTAGAGAACAGCCCTCTCGCAAAGAGAAAGCCCTCCAACCCGCTCTTCACCGAGCGCTTTGAATACTTCATCAACGCGACCGAGTACGGAAACGCGTTCTCCGAACTCAACGATCCCGTCGATCAGAAGGAAAGATTCGAGAACCAGGTTGCCAAGAAGCGCGCCGAGGAACCGAACTGCCGTGCCGAAGTCGATTACGACTACGTTACCGCGCTCGAATACGGTCTGCCTCCCACAGGCGGTCTCGGATTCGGCGTTGACCGTCTTGTCATGCTTCTGACCGACTCTGCTTCCATCCGCGACGTCCTCCTCTTCCCGACGATGAAGCCCGAAACGACAGGTGCGAAACCCGCACAGGACACCGCCGTCAAGACGGCACCCGAAGCCGCCGCTCCCGCTGTCGAAGAAAAGATCGACTTCTCCAAAGTGGAGATCGAGCCGATATTCAAAGACTACGTGGATTTTGAAACCTTCTCGAAATCCGATTTCCGCGCCGTCAAAGTCCTCGCCTGCGAAGCCGTTCCCAAGAGCAAGAAACTTCTCCGTTTCACGCTTGACGACGGCACGGGCGAAGCCCGTACGATCCTCTCCGGCATCCACGCGTTCTACGAGCCGGAAGAACTCGTCGGCAAGACGCTGATCGCGATCACGAACCTCCCGCCCCGCCCGATGATGGGCATCGACTCCTGCGGTATGCTCCTCTCCGCTCTCCACAAGGAAGAGGGAGAAGAGAAACTCCACCTCCTCATGGTGGACAACCGCATTCCCGCCGGCGCGAAACTGTACTGATCCGAAATTAAACAATCGCGGATCGGGACTTAAAAAGGAGAATACTATGTCCGGATTTGGAATCAATGTCTTTGATTTCGGTGCCAAAGGCGACGGCGTTTCCGATGATACTGCGGCAATTCAGGCAGCGATCGATTTTTCTGCCGCGCGCGGCGGCGGAAAGATACTCTTCCCGTACACGAAAGGCGGTTACCGTATCGCTTCTCCTGCGATCGAGGAGATCAACGGTAAACCTTTCCGTGCACAGCTGGTCATTCCGGCAGGATCCGCCAATATCCAATTGGAAGGCGAGATGCCGTGCCGTCTTCTGAACTCGTACATAGTTCGCCCCCTCGACGCGGTAAAAAACGATTTCGTTCCCACTACGTTCGGAACTTTGCCCGCTGACAACACGAGGATCTTTTCCGATTGGGAAGCACCGGAGGAAAAAGATCCGACTGCCCGTCCGTGGGCGATCCTTGCCGCTCCCGAAGGCAATTCCTGCAAAGGGCATTTCAGCGTTTCACAATTCTCTATATCAAATCTGGAATTCAGAGTACCGCTGGACCGCGAAAAAATGTATCCGACACAAACCGCAGTCAATTTGCAGAACGTATCCCGCATCAACATTTCCGACTGTCAGTTCTGCCTCGGCGAGCAGGTCGGTGACACCTTGCTTCAAAAGGAACTCCAACCTAACCCCTGCCATACGGCGGGACTCATCGCTTCGGGCGATCAGAACGACGACAACGTTCTTCGCAACGTTGCTTCCCAGGGTTTCCGCTACGGTTTCGTTCTGGGAGAACACGTCGTCGCCGATTATCTCTACGTCCACAACTGCGAGGAAGGGATCACCTTCCACGACTGTTCTCATCTGTCAGTCATCCATCACGTCGTAGCGCAGCATAATACGGTCATTCTTTCCACAACGACGGCAGATCTGTTCGGTATGCCGAAAGGTCCGTGTAACGTTTCGGTGGGAAGCGTGAATTTCGAGTGCGGAACGGGTCTGAAACCTGCCGTTTCTCAATTACGCTACGGTGTCTATGATCCGGAGAACCGTTTGCACGGTTCGCTCGTATGGCACAAGCCGTGGGGAAAAAAGGAATTCCCGGCAGTATGCAGCGAGCAGTTTGAAATCAAACGATTCTAACAAAGAAAACCACCCTGTCGGGATATCCCGACAGGGTGGTTTTTTATATACGAAAATCAATCTTCGGTCGCTTCGAATTCGTCCTTACCCGCTCCGCAGATCGGACATTCAAAGTCCTCGGGAATATCTTCCCATTTGGTGCCGGGGGCAATTCCGCTTTCGGGATCTCCGGTTTTTTCGTCGTACTCGTAGCCGCAAGGGCATACGTATTTCATCGCTGCATCTCCTATGCTGGTTTTTTGATGAACATATACTATCACAAAGCCATGCCTTTGTCAAGAGATATTTTACAGATTATCCAACTTTTCCGCAAGATGGCGGGAAGTCGGATTTTTTCTTTGCCCGACAGGCATCGCACGCCGATCGGGGAACAAAAAAGAGGACGCTTTTTCAGCGTCCTCCGAGGCGGCAATTATTTGCCGAAGTATCTCTTGAGCAGACCTGCGAAGGCTCTGCCGTGACGTGCTTCGTCTTTTGCCATATCGTGAACCGTGTCGTGAATGGCATCGCGATATGCGGCTTTCGCCATTTTGGCAAGTTCAAACTTGCCGGCGGTCGCACCGTTCTCGGCTTCCACACGCATAGCGAGGTTCTTTTCCGTGGAATCGGTTACAACTTCACCGAGGAGTTCCGCGAATTTAGCGGCATGCTCTGCCTCTTCGTATGCGGCGGTCTTCCAATATTCGGCGATTTCGGGGTAACCCTCGCGGGCGGCAACGCGTGCCATAGCGAGATACATACCGACTTCACAGCATTCGCCGTTGAAGTTTGCGCGCAGGCCGTCGATGAT
>JAKSPH010000002.1 GCA_024404975.1 Clostridia bacterium
ATTCTACTACAAGAGGTCTTTTTATTCAATGTCCGTTTTTACGGGTTCAGTTCAGAGCCGCATGGCTTCCGGGGGTTCTCTTTTTATTCGGATGACTTTTATTTGCTTTGGATGCTGACGTGGCAGAGGCAGGTGCGGTCGTCCCACTGACCGAGAACGTCGTGGCAGGACTCGTCGGCGTTTCTGCAAGGACTGAAGATCTCCGACTCACGGTAGAACGAGCCGGGAGCGACTCTGCCGCTCTCGCCCTCTTTGAGGTGGAACGGACCCTGCATATTGCGGAGATTTCCGCGGAGCGTGAGCGTGAGCGTGTTCTTTCCGACCGTCAGCGCGTCCGAACAGTCAAAGACGTAAGGCGGGAAGAGTTTCGTGCCGAGATCCTTGCCGTTGACTTTTACGCCGACAGCATTGATTCCGCTCTTCTCAATGACTAGTTTTCTTTGCATATCGTCGACTTCGACGGTCGCGTTGAGGGTGAGCGTACCGGAAAATTCGGGGTAGCCGGATTGGTCGATCGAGGAGAGTTTCACCTCGGTCGGAGCGGCGGTGATCGTCGGATACGTCATGATGCGGTAGGCATCCTGATCGGGGATCTCTTCAGGCGTTTCGTTGACACGTGCACCGAAGTTACCGACGATGTAGATCTGCTCGACTTCCTCGTCGTAGGCAAGACTGTTTTTCATCGTTTCGCAAGTCCAGGAATTGGACAGGTGATGGAACGTCTTTTCGCTCTGGCAGATCGTGCCTTCAAGATCGAGAACGTTCTCGCCGGTCTTGACAAGTCCCGCGATATTCAGCAGTTTGAAGGACTTGTCGCGGAAGAAGCCGCAAACCTCGCCGGGGACTTTCTTTCCGTTGAGTTCGGCGGTGAAGAGTTCCGGCGTTTCCATGCAGAGGTAGACGACTTCGGGGACGGTTTCGACGCGGAAACGGTAGGTCTGATGCAATCTGACCGGACGGCGAAGTTCGTTCAGACGGGGCAGAATGTCGAGGACGTATCCGTTTTTCGCGATCAGTTCACCGTCGAAGGAGTAGTCGCAGAAGTCGAGGGTGATCGAGTTCATCGTTGCGTTTTCCAACGTCATCTTTTCGGGAAGCGCGAGGTTCTTTTCCGGCAGGGGCTTTGCCGCACGGTCGGGTTTCATCTTTCCGGTCTTGTCCTCGATGAGAACCAAACTCTCGAAAGCGCCGAAGTGCGCGTTTCCGCCGAATGGCGTAAGGTCGCCGGTCACGGGATCCATGACGAAGTTTCCGACGGTGATGTTCGCGTCGATCGCGGATCTCGTCGTGTTGACGAAGTAGTGCATATTGTATTCGGGGAAGGAGCGCTCGGTGTAAGTCAGTTTGTTGACTTCGCAAACGGGGTTGACCGGTACTTCGTCTGCGGTAACGATCTTACCGCCCTGTGCGACGAATTCCGCAAGGAGTTTTTCTGTGTTCGGGAACAGGATCTCGTGCTTCGGCATGACGACGGTCGAATATGCCATTTTGCCGATGATGAGTTTTCCGTTTTCCACTTTGCCGTGACGCTCCATCAGGGTTTCGTCGCCGAAGTGATATTTGACGTGTTTATCTTCCAACGTGTGCATATCCGCGAGGAGAGCGTTGTTGAATTCCATGATCTTCTCGACGTGATAGCCGGGTTTGCCGCAGGCATAGAGCCAAGCGGTACTCTGCGGGTGGATCAGCAGGGTGTCTGCCGTGATCTCGCCTTCCGCGATGAGTTTGCCGATTCTCGACATCGCGTCAAAGAAGAGTTTCATATCCTCCCACCACGGTTGCTGATAGTACATGGCAGGCGGATAATCGCGTTTGCGGATGCCGCGAAGAGAATACCCTTCCAGGTGCGTGCAGAGCAGGTTGACGCCGCGGACCATTTGCCACTCGAACACGCGTTTGAGTTCGTCGTGGGTAACGTTATGCCCGGCAAGGGCGAAGGTTTCGGAGAGAACCTGTTTCTTTCCGAGTTGGGCGCAGGCGGAACCGAGTTGCATCGGGATCAGACAGTCGTAGATATCTCTGCCGAGCCAGTCCATACCGGGTACGGTGAAGTACTCGTAATGGGGCATTGCAACGGCGGAGGAGGTAAGTTGAGAACCGAGGTTGTCCTCCATCATCTCGTGACCGGTGAAGGCGTAGCCGTGCGCCGTACACCAATCGTAGATCTGTTTGAAATAGGAAGCGGAGAAGGTGTCCGCAAGAAGTTTGTAGTAGTCGAAGCGGATCTTCTTGAAATCTCCCTCATCGTAGAAGAGCGAGTTGAGGTTCGCGGTCAGGGAATAGCCGTAACGTGCCGTGAACTTCTCCTCAATCTTGTTTGACCAGGGAAGTTTGCCCATGCCGTTCATCATCTGCGGTTCGTCCGTGAAAATACCGGTGATCTTGTTGCCGAATTTTTCGTAATAGACCTCGTACACTTCCTTGATGAAGTCGGCGATCACGTCGCTGTCGAGGACGTCAACGTAGTAGGGGTTGATCTCGTAAAAATAGATTTCGCCGCCGATCTCGGTCAGAACGCGGGAGAGTTTCGGCATCGGTTCGCCGACCTTGACGTGACCGAGGTATTTCTGCTGATAGAATTCGCCTTTGCCGTTGACTTTACCGCCGCCGAAGCCCGAAGGCCAGCCGTTTTCGTCGTATGCCCAGGAACCCATACCGCGCTTTTCGCCTTCTTCGGTCGCGGCTTTGACGTTTTCAAACCATTCTTCCCCCATGTATTCGGTGAGAAGACCGCCTCTTGCGTGCATGAAGTAGCCGCCGATGCCGGCGTCGTCCATGAGTCCGATCTGACGTTTCGTTTCTTCCGGATCGAGTTTTTCATTCCACGACCAGAAAGGAATCGGACGGTATTTTTTTTCGACCTGCTTAAAATCCATGATCATTTTCCTTTATCTAAAATAATTATTATAATTTTGCTATGATGCTTTCTATAATTTCGGGTTGGATCTTCTTTTTGTTGCCCTTGATCGTTACCGTGCAGTTCTCACGGGTGAAGAAGAGATTTGCCACCTCGCGGATGCGTTCCGGCGTGATCTTCCGGTAAGCGGCGATACGGTCGGAGAGCGTGCGATACGGGGATTCGAGAATGTGCGCGTCGTAGGCGAAAGTAAAGTTCAGTTCCCGCATATCGTCATAGAGCATGCCTGCGTTGACCGTGTAGGCGGCGGCACACAGGGCGTCGGTCGGGAACAGTTTTGTTTTCGCTTCCCGCAGAAGATCGACGGCGATCTTCACCGCTTCGGTCACGTCGCGTTGCCGGACCTCGAACGAGAAGAAGAAATTGCCGAGGTTGATATAGCGTTCAAGCGCGCCGTTGACGTCGTAGAACAGTCCGCGTTTCTCGCTCATTTCAATGAAGAAACGGGAGTTGTAACTGCCGAGGAGAATGTCGTAGAGCAAGTCCGTTTCCGCCTCGGTGACCTTTGTCATATCCATATCGAAGTTGAATCTGACGAGGGAGAAATCCGCGTTTTTGATAAAGACTTTTCCGCTGCGTTTTCCGAATTGGGCGGGGGCATGTGCGATATTCCGCCGTTTTTCGCCGTGTATAAGGTCGTATTTTTCAACTTCCTGCGAGAGGAGGAAAACACCGTCCTCACGGATATTTCCGGTCGCGTAGAAGAAGATGTTTTCCGGCGAAAGCATCTTTTTGCGATACTCTTCCAACTTCTTGCCGGTAACGCCCCTGACGCTCTTTGCCGTGCCGATGACGGGAAAGCGGAGGGATACGTCGGGGTAGAGGATCCCATCCGTGAATCCCGACATGGAGTTGCGCTCGTCCCCCTCGCGGATCTCCGCTTTGATGCGGGAGCGTTCGAGATCGATCTCGGATTTCGGAAGGATCACGGGGGAGAGGACTTCGGCGAGGATCTTCGCGCCGACGGCGAAATTCTCGGTCGCACCGCTGACGTAGAATTGGATCATCTCGTTGTACGTCGTGGCGTTGAATTCCAGCCCGTACCTGTCGAGAAGTTCGTACAGATGCCCTTCGTGCAGGGCGTTGACGTTGCGAATGGCAACGTGTTCAAAGAAATGCGCCGTGCCTTGAGTTTCCTCGGTCTCGAAAAGACTGCCCGCTCTGACGAACAGGGAGAGGAAAAATCCGTGCAAAGCGTCGTTTTCATAGGTGAAAAGTTCCACACCGTTTTTTGTCCGGAATCTCTTTTCTTCGCTCACGGCAACCCCTCCGTTTTTTATTTACAGTATAACATATCCGCAAGAATTTTGCAACGGGAAACGGAAGAATTCTCGCGGTTTTTTCGGAATATGCTTCCGTACATGACGGGCGGACCGCCGGCGTGAAGGTCCGGCGAAATAAGGTCAGCCGTCGGCGGATCGTAATAAAAGAAAAAGCGGGAATCTTTCGATTCTCGCTTCTTCAAAATGCACGTGGATCAGTCGATGGATTTGTCGATCGCAAATCTCGTGATCTTCTTGGAAGTGTTCTTGGGGAACTCGGTGTCGCGGAGTTTGACTTTTCCGACCGCTTTGTAGGAAACGTTCTTCTTGTTGATCTCCTTGATTGCGGCTTCGAAGTATTCCTGCGCATTCTCGATGTTGTGAAGTTTCAGTGCTTCTTCATCGGGATAGATCTCGGCAACGATGACTTCTTTCGAAGGATCGGACTTGGACTCGCCGGCGTAAACGACGACTTCACCGACACCGTAAACGCCCTGAATGTCCGTTTCGATCTCTTCGGGATATACGTTCTTTCCGTTGGAGAAGATGATAAGGTTTTTCAGTCTGCCCGTGATGTAGATCCACTGATCGCCGTCGATTTCCTCGACCTTGCCGTAGTCACCGGTCTTGAAGTAACCCTCATCGTCAAAGGCATCCTTGGTCGCCTGCTCGTTCTCGAAGTAGCCGAGCATAACGTTGTCGCCCTTGTAGGAGATCTCACCCTCGCCGTTCTCGTCGGGATCCTGAATCTTGATTTTACCGCCGATAATGGGCATACCGACGGAGCCGGTTCTGCGGTATTCGTTACGGTTGCAGGAAATGAGGGGCGCGCACTCGGTGATGCCGTATCCGTTCAGAATGACGATACCGATATTCTCGAAGAAGTCGATGATCTCCTGATTCAGTGCGGCACCGCCGCAGATGATCATTTCGACCTTACCGCCGAAGTTCTCGGTAACGGATTTGAAGAGAACGGAACGCAGGTCGATGCCGACTTTGCGGAGCGCGTTGGAAACCTTGATGGCACGACGCAGAGATTTGAGTTTGCCTGTTTTCTCCGCGGTTGCCATAATTCTCTTGTAGAAGGTTTCCACGAACAGAGGAACGAGGATCAGGTGCGTCGGCTGGAACTCGGTGAGTTCCTTCATGAGGTAACGCAAGCCGGAGGACATATAGATCTCGCAGCCCTGCGCGAAGTGACCGACGACGTTGACGGTCGAGCCGAAGGTGTGGTGCGGGGGGAGAACCATCATGGTGCGATCGGTGATGAGGAAGTTATACATACCGTTGACCATGTCGGAACAGATGTTCTTCAGCGAGAGCATAACGCCCTTGCCCTTGCCGGTCGTGCCGGAGGTAAAGACGATGGAAGAGCATTTTTCCGTGTCGATCTTGTAGTCGTAGTAAACGTTGTTCCCGCCTTCGAAGAGCGCCTTACCGGTTTCGCGAATCGCGGAGAGGGCGAGAGAACCGTCAGCGGGAGAATCGGAGATCTCGATCCAATCTTCTGCGGTCGTTGCGCCGGCTTTGAGTTCGTCGAACTTCTTTATGATGACGGGGGAATAGACAGCGGCGGCACATCTCGCCGTGTTCATGATGGAAGCGATATCGCGGGCGGGGAGTTCCTTGTCGATCGGAACGGTGACGGCGCCGATGCTCATCAGCGCGAAGTAAGAGAAGTACCATTCCGCGCTCGACTCGCCGATGATGGCGACGGTCTTGTTTTCATAACCGCGATCGGCAAATGCGGTTGCGAGGTCACGGACGAAAAGTCTGGATTCTTCAAAAGTATAGTGAGAGAATTCTTTGTCGGTCGGATTCTTCTTGAAGGTGAAGGCATAGCGGTCAGGGTATTTCTTGGCTATGTTCTCGGTCATCTCCCGGAAATTCTCGAAATGTGTGGTTTCATACAGAGGGTAGTTGTGTTTTCTGTTCTTGATTGCCATTTTGGTACCTTCTTTCTTGGGAACGATCTTACACGGGAATTATTATAACACAAAAGCGCTTTTCTGTCAACCCTGCGCACGTGCGTGTGAGGGCGAAACGGCAGAGAATACCTGCCGGTTTTTTCGCAAAAGAAGGAAAAATACGGTAAAAGTACAAACAATACTTTACAAAATAACCGCCGTCGGTCAACGACGGCGGCAGTTGCGTCAATTATTATTGATGATATATTTCGGAGAGAATCCGATAGAGTTCGCCTTTTCCGCGTGCGTAGAACGAGGACGGCGGCGGAAGGATCTCGCCCGAAAGAAGGATTTTCATTCCGCACGCGGCGGTTTCGGCAACGCAGGTGAAGCCCGCCTCTTTGCCGACTTTCACGTATTCGGTGAGTACGGCACGCGAGGGGATGCCGGATTTCGGCAGCAGAATGCCGATCGATCACGTTTCCGTGTCCGACGAGAGCGAAACGGTGAGCGGACCGTCCCAATAATGATCGCGAAAGATGAGTTTCAGCAAATTGCCGAGGAGAATCGGCCGGAGCTCGGCAAACGCGGCCCGGGGCGCCCTGTCCTCATTGATAAAGCGGTCGCCGCCGGGGAAATCCGCATCGAGAAACGTCTGCAAGGCACAGGAGATCTCGGAGATCGGAAACGCTTGAGTTTCGTAGGTGTCGGTGTAGTTCTTCGGTGCCATCAGTCCATTGTCACGGTCGACAGATCAAGGGTGAGAAGACCGTTTTTGAACTGCACGGAGGAGATCATTTCTTCCTTGACGGCGCGGATTTTCTTGCCGAGGGCGTCCTGAAGAAACGCGTTCATGACGTCGTCTTTGTGCGTATCGTAGAAACTGTCGGATTTCACGGTACGATAGACGAGGAAGTAACCGTCGAACTGATCGCTCTTGACGGAGATCGGTTGGCTGATCTCGGTCGTGCCGAGGTTGAATGCCGCTTCGACAATATCGCCGTAGAGGTTGGCATCGAGGTTGTCCCGCGTAACGATCTGACCGTTCAGAATATCGTCCGCGGCGGCGGTGGTAAGACCGACCATGGCAACGCCGACTTTCTGTTCTTTCTCGGCATCCGTCGTGACGAGATCTCTCGCCGTGATGAGTTTATCCCGCGCAGTCAATGCCTTTTCCTCAGTGTAAACGTTACCGGGAAGGTAGCACCAAAGGACACGGATGGCAGAGTCGCCGTCGTAGAATTCGCGCAGATCCGCTTCGGTGTGTTTGGTCGAACCAAAACTGAACTCGGACATGAACTCACTGTCCTGCCCGCAGTAGTAGTCGTTGAGCGCCTCGGAGCCGAGGTAGTAGCGGTAGATCAGATCCTGCACGGAATAGTTGATGTATTTCTCCTTGAGCAGGGCGAGATATTCGTCGTACGAACCGATGCCCTCGATGTTACCGCCGGAAGTTTCACCGCCTTCGACACTGATGCGGATGTATTCCTGGACGGCTTTGTCAGCGTCCTTGCCGAATTGGTCGAAACCGATCTCACGGCAGAGTGCCTCGGTGGCGTAGATCTCCGCGATCTGACCGAGGATCTTCGCGTTGATTTTCTCGCGGTAGGATTCTTTCTCCGAACCCGTCCACACGGAGCGGTCTCCGCCGTCGATCTCCTCGCGGTAGGAGAGGAAGAACGTGCGGTAAAGTTCATATTTTACGTTGTAAGTGCGGTTGCCGTAAGTCAGGGTGATCACGGTTTTGGCTTCCTCCGCCGTGCTTTTGACGGGGGGATAGGTTTTGTTCCCGCAACCGGCGAGGGCGAGCGTGCCGAGGCACAGCGCGAGGAGCAGACAAACGATTCTTTTCATAGGTGTTCCTTTCTCGGAATATTGTTCTTATTTTACCATAATGCGCGCGAAAAATCAAGTATCGGCGAAAACAGAAAGAGAATTTTACGAAAATGTTTGCAATTGCGGAAAAAATATGTTACAATAAGGAAAACGAAAAGAACGAAGGGAGATTCCGGAATGGAAGAAACCTATCAAGTACCTCTGTCGAGTGTCATCGACGAGTTCAAAATGGAAACGGTCTACCTGCCGACATTACCCGAACAGATTATGATCAGCAGCCCGCGTGTCAACCGTCCCGGCTTGCAGATGGTCGGATTTTACGATCACTACGAGCAGGCGAGAATGCAGATCATCGGAAAAGTCGAAAACCTCTTTATCAAGCAGTTGCCGAAAGAGGAACGCTACCGCAGATTGGAAGATTTCTTCCGTTCGCAGCCCGCAGGTGTCGTCGTAACGAGTTCGCTTGAAGTTTCTCACGAAACCGTGGAACTCGCTGAGAAATACGGCGTTCCCGTCCTCCGCACGGAGCAGAGAACTTCCGAGTTCATGGCGGCGCTGATCTCCTATCTTAATGTACAGCTCGGTCCCCGCATCACCCGCCACGGCGTTCTCGTCGAGGTGTACGGCGAAGGTATCCTCCTGCTCGGTGACAGCGGTATCGGTAAGAGCGAGACCGCGATCGAACTTCTCAAACGCGGACACCGTCTGATCGCGGATGACGCTGTCGAGATCAAGAGAGTATCGGCCAGCACCCTTGTCGGACGCGCGCCGGATCTCATCCGCCACTACGTCGAACTCCGCGGTATCGGCATCGTGGACGTGCGCCGTCTGTTCGGTATGGGCGCGATCAAAGAAACCGAAAAGATCGACCTTGTCATCAATCTTGAAGCATGGCAGGACGGCAAAATGTACGACCGTCTGGGACTTGACGAACAGTCAACCGAGATCCTCGGCGTGAAGATCCCGTCAATCGTCATCCCCGTTTGCCCCGGTCGAAACCTCTCCGTCGTAATCGAAGTTGCCGCGATGAATGCCCGCCAGCGCAGAATGGGTTACAACACCGCGGAGGAGTTCAACAAACGTCTGATGCAGAGTATGGGCGGCGGTTCGTTCGACGAATAAATAATAAAAAATCCCGATTGATCGGGATTTTTTATTTGTAAAGAATAATTTACATAGAATCAGTTTCCGCGATGAAATCCGAGAGAGCGGATATACGAACCCTCGGCACCTCTGTCACCGACCGATTGCAGGTGCAGATAGCATAAACCAAACGGCGGGACGGACGAAAGAGAAAGTTTTGTCACGGACTCTCTGTCGATCAGTTCGGCAGTGCCGGCATCGAGGTCGAATTTCACGCGGACCGTCTTGAAGAAGGGGGCATCCGCGGCTTCGTTTTCGGCGTCAATCGTCAAAAGAAGCGATATGGGTGCCTCGTCTGCCACAGTTTCGTCGCTTGGGTTGCGCCAATGGTCGAGCAGGGAAACACGGAGTCCCGCCCCTCCGACGTGGAGGTCGAGCGTCGCTTCTCCCCTCTTTGCCATGGGAAAATTCCACACCGCGCCCGTAGCGGGGGAGATGGTGAACGGCGAAACGGAAGGTGCGACATACAACGCCTCGGTTCCGTCCTCAAGCGGACTCGGAAGCAAACGTACGCCGTTTTCTCTGTTGTAGGCACAATGACCGACGTACTTTTTCAGTTCTTCGGAATTGTGCGCCTCGTTACCGCCGAGAATACTGCGAATGTAAACTTGTGTAGACAAATTACAAAGCCCGCGGTTGAAGGTTTCCGTGCGGTCTGTTTCGTAAAGCCAACCGGGATCGAAAATCAATCCTCGGCGGCAAACGGCGTGCTGACCGTGAACGATCAGAACTTTTCCCGCCGGTAATTCCGCCGCCTCAAACTGATGCATGCTCTTGTCGCGGCAGTCCGTGATCCCGCCCGCCGATCGGAAATCGGCGGCACAGCGAAGCGGGTTCAAGCGGATCTCACGGAATCCGAACCACGTCTTTCCGTCGTCCTCCGAGATGGCAACGTGAGCCGCGTCGCGGTTGGTGAACACGTCCTCCCACACGCCGTCGGCTTCCGGAAGTTCGGGGAGCGGTCTTGTGTTGCAGAAGAACAAAAGCAGTCTTCCGTCGCGGAGTTTCAGATATTTCGGCATCGTGCCGACCGTGTGAAGGGGTGTCGGATGCACCCCGCCGAAAGTGTTTCCGCCGTCGGTCGAAACGCTCTCGTAAATGTAGTCCGTCGCGGTGCGGCAGAGCAGGGAAATCGTGCCGTCCCCTTTTTCGATGAGGGTGCCTTCGCGGCAATTCTGTTGCCAACGGATGCCCACACCGGCTTTCGTCGGCTTGTCGAACGGGGCTTCCTCAATGTGGATCAGACGGAAGTTTTCCAAGTCGTCGGTGACAAAGATCACCTGGAAGAACGCCGTGGGATGCCGGTCGGGGCGGTGCTCGTGCGCCGCGATCAGAACTCTGCCGGGGACGGAGGAAACCGCGAGAATGGCGGTGGACTCGAAGAAATCTCCGAGCGGAATTTTCTTTTTTACAGGGCTGTCGGGGGTGTCCGCGATCTGTACGGTCAACTGACCGTTTTCTCTGACCGCCGCAAGATATAAATCATAGTAGGGCAGATACGCCGAGGAACCGAGCAGGTCGGGATCTGACACGATATGCCGTTTCCACGACAGACCGCCGTCCGTGCTTTCGTGGTAGGAGCGGTGGTAGGAATCGTCGAAAACGTCCCGCTTTCCGTAATGCCCGTAAACGCGGATCCTGCCGTCTGGCAGAAGCGTCAGCGAGCCGAACCCCGGATCGCCGTCCGGAGAAAGAACCTCGGTCGGTTCGTAAATATCACCGAGAAGGCGCAGATCCTCGTCTGTCAGACGGTGTTGCATTTGTTCGCAGAAGTCCATGGAGATTGTTCCTTTTTTGTCCCATTATAGCATAATCGGGAGTTGTTTTCAACCATTTTGCGTGAATCTCTTGACATTTTCCCGTAAAGCGGATATAATAAAGGTAATCGAATATAACGTTTCTTTGGGGCATGGTGAGATTCCATACCGGCAGTATAGTCTGCGAGAGCGGGAGATCCGCTTTGATAAGGTGCAATTCCTTAACCGACGGTGATAGTCCGGATGAGAAAAGAAACCGCGAATTTGCATTTCACGGCGCCCTTTTTGGGTGCCGTTTTTTATTTGGAGGACTTATGAAAAACACACAAAGAGAACTGATCCGCCGTTATGTTGCGATCGCCGTTTTCTCTGCCTTGGCGTATGCCGTAACTTTCGTATTCCGCATCCCCGTTTCCTTTCTGACTTTCGACGCGAAAGATGCCGTCATTACCGTCGCCGCGATGTTCTTCGGACCGCTCTCGGCAATGTTCATGTCATTGATCCCCGCCTTGCTTGAACTCGTTACCGTCAGCAATACGGGACTCTACGGCTTGCTGATGAACTTCCTCGGCTCGTTCGCCTTCGCCGGAACGGCATCGCTCCTGTACCGAAACCGCAGAACCGGCACCGCCGCGATCCTCTCGGTCGTTTCGGGAGCGCTCACCATGACCGCCGCCATGATGTTGTTCAATCTCTTTATCACGCCGTATTATATGGGCGTAGAACGGGCGATCGTCATCTCCATGATACCCACGCTCCTCCTGCCCTTCAACCTCGCGAAAGGCGCCGTAAACGCCGCTCTGACGGTCTTTCTCTATAAACCCGTATCCCTCGCCCTCCGCAAGAGCGGACTTGTCCCGACCTCCTCCGCATCGAGCGAACAGAACGAAACCGGCTACCGTGCGAAGCGCACCGCCGTGCTCACGGTCGCGGGTGCCGGCCTTCTTGCCCTCGGTATTGTCGGGCTTATCCTCCTGAAAAAATAACCCCCGCTTTTTATCCCATAAAAACAACCCCGACGGCAGAAAACCTGCCGTCGGGGCTTTCGTTTATATCACAAGGAAGTTTTTTAATCGGCAACCTTTGCGTAGTGCATCGTACCGTCAAGTTCGATGACAACACGCTCGCCGTTGACCACGTCATCGAATACCGTGAAATCTTCTGCAACAGGGGTTTCGATCTTTTGAACTTGCATCCGGAAGTCAGAACCGGCACTCAGCGAGTAGTCGGCGATAACAACCCATTTATCATCGGAAGATCCGAAGAAGTTATCGCTTCTGATACCGGTGAACTGCTTCTTTGAGCCGGACACTTCACCGTAAATAAGTTTGGTGTTGTCGTCGGGATCAATCTTAGCGGTGAACAGAAGATAATCGTTTACGGTAAATCTATCGATATTGCAAAGAACTTCATTGACTTTTTCACCGTCGAGGTAGAGAGTGTAAGTCATCGTGTAAACGACCGCACCGTCAACGATGCTTGCAGTCTGATGCCAACGGATACCGATTCTGTGCCAGCCGTAGCCGCCGATGTTGACGTAATCTGCGGCAGTTCCGTTGTCGGGAGAGGAAGGACCGTAAGTCACCGTTTTAACCTGACCGAGTTCAAATCCGCCGACGAAGGGGCAACTATCGTCGCCGGTGCCGAGGTGAAGCCATACTGCGGTTGCGGTGGGAGTACCGCCGGACTTATCGAAACGACCGATCGCAATGTTAGAAGAGGAGGAGCCGAGGTTCAAGGTTTCGTTCCAAAGGAAAGAGAACTCAAGGAACAGATCTCTGCCTTCGGGGTTTTCTGCCGTGGGATAAAAGTGTCCGAGATCATGGTTGATCTTCGTCATCTCGAGTCTGTCTGTGAAGAGGTTTGCGTTGTAACCCCAGGCGGCGGGAGCGGATCCGCTCATACCGTCAAGAATAGTGGTACTTGCGAAGTGGATAGTTTTGGTAACCGAGTTTCCGCAAACGGAGCAAACACCGGTCTTTTCACCGTCGGCAGTGTTGGAAGGCGCTTTGACTGTGGTGTAGGTGCAGGTATGTTCTGCAAGAGCGATCTCGGTCGATTCCTTCGTTGCGTCGCATTTGGCGCAGTGAATGGATTTGGAACCTTTTTCTTTGCAGGTAGCGGGTTTATCGACCGTGTAATCGATACCCCAACTGTGACCGAGAGCATCAACGGTTTCAGTCTTGGTTTCGTTGCATTTGGAGCAGGTAGAGGTCTTGACACCGTCGTCCGTGCAGGTAGCAGGCGTGGTGATCGTGCCGGCGTTCCAATCGTGGCCGGTTGCGGGGATGACTGCGGGTTTGGTTTCACCGCAGTTGGTGCAGGTGAAGGTCATGACACCGTCAACCGTGCAGGTAGCGGCAGTGGTGACTTCGCCGTCATTCCATGTGTGTTCGCATGCAGGTTCTTTTCCGCAGGAAGAGAGTGCCATAAGGCATCCCAGAGCGAGGGTAAGAACAAGCAGCAGAAGTGCGTACTTTTTCATAAGGTTTCTCCTTTTATGTTTTTTTGCAAAGATCGCGGACACTATTTCGCTTTCTTTGCTTTTTTGCTCTTATATTATAGCAAAAACAAAAGGAAAAAACAAGTCCGCAAAAGAAAATGTTGCGGTATTCTCGTTTTGCGTTCGTCATTGTGTGCAAAAACTTTATCGTTTTTTGTGCATAACGGCAAACGGTCGGCTTTTCGCAAAAAAACCGACGGAAGAACAAGCGTTCTTCCGCCGGAATCGGTTATTCAATTAAGATTGGAAACCGAGGGAATCACTCAACTGTTTTGAGCTGGAAGTACATCGTGCCGGGAACGGTAACGCCCTCAGCAACTTCAACCGTTGCTTCAACGGGGGAAGCAACCTTTTCAACGTTCATAGCGAACTCGGTACCTACAGATACGGATGCATCGGCAATACCGATGTAGCGGTCTTCAAGGTAGGAACCGTTATTGTTGCCAACGAAGTTGGAGAACTGGAATGCTACGAAAGCAGAGTCATTCGCGTAATGTACGGCATCGCTGAAAACAATGTTGCCGTCAACAACTTCTGCCTGGTAGAGTTTAGGCATAGAGGAAGCACATTCATAAGAAATAACAACTTCACCGTCAACGTAGATCGTGAAGATTTCTTTGTATACAACTTCGTTGCCGTTTAAGGTTACGTCTTCGTGAAGACGCATACCGATTCTGTGCCAGCCTTCACCCTTAAGTACGTAGTAGTAATCGTCAAAGTTTGCATCGTCAACTGCAACACCGGCCTTCTTCAGAGCTTCGCCGTCTTTCCAAGCACCGCCTTGCTGAGGACCAACAAGGACTTTGCTTGCCTTGTTCAGTTCGAAAGCACCGAATTTGGGCGCGCAGGAATCTGCAATACCGGGGTGGAGCCATACGGTGGTAGTTCCGCTGTTAGTGTCGGCAGGATTGTTGAATCTGAAGAGGTAAAGGTTGTTAACGAAAGCGTCGTTTTCGATGGAATTGTTCCAGAGGATGGAGAACTCGGCAATGAGATCTTTGACGTTAGGATTCTCTTCGGTAGGATAGAAGTGACCGAGATCGCTCATCAGGTAAGAGGGCGTATTGAAACTGGTTTTGCCGATTTCATTGAACTCATTGGAACTGTAGATTACAGTGTTGGAACCTACGGGAATTACTTCATTGAATTCTTTACCGCATACGGAGCAGGTACCGGTCTTTGCACCGTCAGCAAACATGGTAGCATCTTTGGTAACGTTCCAAGCGATGTTATGATCGCAAGCGGGAGCGTAGTGCATAGCACCGGGAAGGGTAACGGTGTCGGAAACTTTGAAGTCTTTTGCTTCGGGAGCATCAACTTTTTCTACCTTCTGAACGAAGTCTTTGCCGCAGGAGAAGTTAACGTCTGCGAAGGGGAATACCATATCGGCAGCGGAGCCGAATTTTTCGAAGTAGATGTAAGGACCGAAGCCGGTGTTGTCAGAGTACTTGATCGTACCGTCAACGAGTTCGGTCTTGAAGAGAACGCCACCCTTCTCGATCAGTTTTGCTGCGTTCATGTGGTACTGAAGTACCATTTCGCCGTCGAGGTAAACGGAGAGAAGTGCGGAGGTCTTGATTTCGCCGTCAACAAGTTCAGCTTCCTGATGAACCTGGAAGCCGACTCTGTGCCAGCCGTATTCACCGAAGTTAGGAAGATCGTTGTAACCGGAGCCCGAAGTGCCCTTGAACTTGGATGCTTCGGTGTAGATCTCCGCTGCGGTCTTACCATTGCAGTTGCAGGGTTCGAAGGAACCTGCGGCGGTACCCCACTGACCGGAGATGCCGTCTTTCAGGTTGAATTCGAAGATGGTCGTGTTGTTGTCGCCTGTAGCACCCCAAAGTCTGATGCCGATGGTTTTAAGGTTAGCGTTGTTCTTTACGGTATCGTTCCAAAGGAGAGAGAACTCGATGAAGAGATCGTTTCCTTCGGGATTTTCAGCGGTAGGATAGAAGTGCTGACCTTCTTCAAGAATTTCTTCGTAGTTCTTGTTGTGCTTGAAGGGAGAAGAGGTTGCAGCGGTTACAACGTCAACGTTGGAACCTGCGGGGATGACCTTGTCGTCAACTGCGGAGCAAACGGAGCAAACGCCGTGGTCCGTACCGTCAGCAAAGAGGGTTGCTTCTTTGGTTACGGTGTAAACGTAGTTGTGACCAACGGTGTCGATCTCGGTTACGTCCTTTTTCTCATTGCAGTTAGCACAATGGATGGACTTGGAACCTTTGGCTGCACAGGTCGCGGGAGTATCGACGGTGAAGTCGGTGTCCCATGCGTGACCTGTAAGATCAATCTCGGTTACGTCCTTTTTCTCATTGCATTTAGCACAATGGATGGACTTGGAACCTTTGGCTGTACAGGTCGCGGGAGTATCGACGGTGAAGTCGGTGTCCCATTCGTGACCGAGAGCGCCAATGGCTTCAGTCTTGGTTTCGTTACATTTCGTGCAGGTGAAGGTCTTTACACCGGCAGCCGTGCAGGTTGCGGGAGTAGTAACTTCGCCGGCATTCCATGCGTGTTCGCAAGTGGGATCGTCAGGGGTAGGTGCGGGCTTATCACCGCAGGACGTGAATGCCATGAGGCAACCTACGACCAGCGTGAGGACAAGCAGCAGAAGTGCGTACTTTTTCATTATGTTTCTCCTTTTTATTTTGAGCACTATATGCCCAATATCAATTATATTATAACAAAAAAACAGAAAAAAGCAAGTAAAAACAAGCAAAAAAGATACGCAACTCAAAAAACTGTCAATATGAACAAATACACATATCAAAAATTGTATAAAATAACAACGAAATCAAGGTAAAACCGAAAATTAATGTTGTTTTGCGTTAATGGTAAATAATGGTTGGTTGCAAGAGGATCCGGCGAAGCGAAAACTTCGCTCCGTTCACTGCCGGAAAACGGCGGACTTAATAAAATAAGGAAGGTTTTTTTCACTTCCGGAAAGATGCATAAAAAAAGCGGTCCGCTCCGAAGAGCAGACCGCTGAACGTGTTGCGGTTTTATTATTGAACTCCCGCCGTCAAGCGGATCAGAAGATCGGTATCGTCCGGCTGAACTTTCGCCTCATGGGCAGACTTGTTGCGGACGGTCGCACCGCATTTTTCGCAACGGTGGGTTATGATGAATCCCCGCTTCGGATCCGGCTCCGCCTTGATCGGACGGAGGATCCCGCCGCAGGGGTTGGCACGGTCGCCGGGAAGCACGTCCACGTGCAGAGAACACAGGCAGAACGGACAATGGTTCCTCGACGTGTAACCGAGCGGCAGTACTTCTTTCCCGCAGTTCTTGCAGATGAACCCGCTGTCGTTTTTTGCAAAGCGTTTGGTTTCCATACTCATTTCCCCACGCAGAATTTGGAAAAGATGTCGTTCACGACCTCGTCGCAGACCGCTTTTCCGTCGATCTCGCCGATCGCACCGAGTGCGAGTTCCACGTCCGAGGACGCCGCGTCGGCGGCAAATCCGTCGGCATACGCCTCAATGGCGGTGGCAATACAGTCGCGCGCTTTCATCAAGGCGGCGTTCTGACGCGCGGAGAAAATGACCGCGTCCTGCCCGATGACGAGTTTCTCGTCCGTGAACAGGCGGTTGACGGCGGCGGAGAGTTCCCCGGTATCTTCTTTGAGCGCGGAGAGCGAAACGACGTTTGCAAAGTATTTCCGGATCTCGCCGACGTCGATCTTTGTCGGAAGATCGGTCTTGTTCAGCACCGCGATCGCTTCCGCATTTTGCCGTTTGACCGCCCCGATGATCTCAAGATCTTCCGCGTCGAGGGGGCGGGAGGTGTCGAACACGGCGAGAATGAGCGTCGCTTTCTCCATCGCGTCACGGCTTCTCGAAACACCGATCTTTTCGATCGGATCGTCCGTTTCGCGGATGCCCGCCGTGTCGAACAGATCGAGCATGACGCGTCCGAGCGAAACGGTTCCCGAAAGCACGTCGCGCGTGGTTCCCGGTGTGTCGGTCACGATGGCGGCGTTCTCGCCCAAAAGGAGGTTATAAAGAGAGGATTTTCCTACGTTTGGTTTTCCGCAGATGACCGTCGGAATTCCCTCGGTCACGGCTTTTCCCGTGCGGTAGGAACGGATCAGTTTTTCGATCTTTTCTTTCTCCGCGATCAGAATTCTCGCGGCATCGTCGTCCGAGAACTCGCCGAGATCTTCGTCCGGATAGTCGATCCGCGCGTAGATGGAACTCATCACCGAGAGGAGGTCGGAACGCACTTCGGCGAGCGCCGCGGAAAGACGGCTTCTGCCCTCGGTCGAGGTCAGTTTTACCTGGTCGAAACTCTTGGCGTCGAGCAGGGTTCCGATCGCCTCCGCTTCGGTAAGTCCGAGCTTGCCGTTCATGAACGCACGGCGAGTGTATTCTCCCGGCGCGGCGGGTACGGCTCCCGCGGTGAACAGACTTTCGAGAACGAGTTTCGTGATGAGCATACCGCCGTGGCAGGTAAACTCCACCGTATCTTCGCCCGTGTAGGAATAGGGGGCTTTGAATTTCGTCATCATGCCGTCGTCGATGCGGTCTTTTCCAAGATAAATATCTCCGTAGACCTGCATACGCAGGGGCAGGTCGGCAAAAGGCTTTTTATTCTTGGGGACGAACACGCGCCCCGCAATGTCGAACGCCTCTTCTCCGGAAAGCCGGATAAGGGCAACCCCACCCTTGCCGGGTGGGGTTGACACTGCTGCAATAGTTGCGGCGGGATTATTCATTCTCGTTGTCGTCGGTCGCTTCCATCACGCCGGTAACGGCAATGCCGGAATCGCCTTCATCGTCTGCGGAAACGGAAATTCCGTTGAGATCGGTGCCGCCTTCCACGGTGGAGAATTCCTCTTTCAGAGATATGCTCGCATCGTTGTTGCCGTCTTCCTCAAACAGACCCTGAGGTTTCTTGTCGGTGAGGTAGATGACGATCTTTCTGTTGTTGTCGGAACCGATGGAGTTGGTGGAAACGCCTTCGATGTTCTGAACTTCGGAATGGATGATACGGCGCTCGTATGCGCTCATCGGCTCAAGCATAACGCTTCTCTTGTTGCGAAGCGCCTTGGCTGCCATGCGGCGGGCGAGGGCGCGGAGAGTTTCTTCTCTCTTTGCGCGGTAGCCTTCGATATCGATCGTAACGCGGGATTTGTTTCTCTCGCCGTTCACGTTCTTCTGTGCGGAAGCGAGGTTGGTGAGGTACTGCAACGCGTCGAGGGTGTCACCGTGATGACCGATCAGCGCGGATGCGTCCGCACCGCTGATGTTGATGCGGCGGGAACCGTCCTCGCAGGCGAGGATCTCGGCTTCCGCGTCAAGTCCGATGTCGCGGAGAACGGCTTTGACGAACTCGAAGGACATATCTTCGCCGTCTTTGACGTCCATTTTCTCAAACTTCAGTTCGGTTTCGGGAATGACTGCCGCGCGGGGTGCTTCGGATTTCTGAGTCTTGGGCGCCTTGGGGGCATCGTTCTTCTCGGATTTGGGCGCGTCGTTCTTGCGATCGTTCTTACGGGGACGGTCGTTGCGCTGTTCGCGGTTGGGGCGGTTTCTCTGTTCGTATCTTGCGGGGCGTTCCTGCTTGTCGGCGATCTCGATGTAAGCACGGACTTTGGCAGGTCTGGTGCCGATGATACCGAAGATTCCTTTGCTTCCGGCATCTACGATTTCATAGTTGACGTCGGCGAGAGGATCTGCACCGAGCGCGATTCTTGCATTTTCTTTCGCTTCGACAATATCTTTGCCGGTAGCGATAACTTCTTTTATCATAATCGGATTTCTTCCTTACTTATTATTTTTTATCGTCTTTGAGGGAACCTGCATCAAGTCCGAGAGGTCCTTTTTTCTCGTCTTTTTTACCGTCGTTCTTGATTTCGGGAAGAACGTCGTAATCGTCTTCGTCAATATAATGAAGAGATTTGTGTCTGGGCTGTGCCTGCGCGGCGGCTCTTGCTGCCTTTTCTTTTTCCTTTGCGGCTTTTTCCATTTCACGGAGTTCTTCCGCGGTGTAGGAAGGCATCGGCATCAGTCTGGAGAGCAGGAAGGTCTGACCGAGACCGAGTACGGACTGGTAGATCCAGTACAAACCGAGCATTGCGGGAAGGGAGAAGGAGATGAAGAGCGTCATTGCGGGGAACATGAGATCCATCATCTTCATAGAAGCGGCTGTCTGCGCATCGCCGGCACTCGCACCGGTGTTGCCGTTCCACTTCTTGGTGAGGGACATGGTCAGCCACTGGAATACGGTGGCGATCACGGGGATGACGACGAGAAGGGAGATCGCTTTGAGCGAGGGGACGTCACCGAGGTTCAGTCCGAACAGACTGAAGTTGGGGATCACGATGTCTTTGAGCGTGTTCCATATGTCGGCACTGTTCGAGAAGTAAGCGAAGTCTTTGATTCCTTCCGCGGCGGATACGTTTCCGATCTGGGAAAGGACGGAGATGGTGGATTTCGCGTTGGTCAGTGTGATGCCGAGACCGCCTGCCGCTTTCGAAGCGGTAACGTAGGTCGAAAGTGCGTTGGATACGGTGTCCGCGATACCGAGAACGTAGTGCAGGGGGTTGGTGATGATGTTATAGAGGGCGATGATGATGGGGAACTGGATCAGGAGGGGGAGGCATCCGGAGAGGCATCCTGCGCCCTCTTTCTGCTGAAGATCCATGATCTCCTGCTGCATCTTCTGTTTTGTCGCCTGATCGTTTCTGCCGGCGTACTTCTTCTCGATCTGCGCGATCTTGGGACGGAGTTTTGCCTGGGCGATCTGGGTTTTCTGCTGTTTGATGGAAGCGGGGAAGAAGATGATCTTCATAATGAATGCGAAGAGGAAGATGGAGATCGCGTAGAATCCTCCGGTCAGACCGGTCATCCAGTTGAGGAATTTACCGATCCAGAGAAGGATGGTGGCGACAACGCCGTTCTTTGCTTCGAGTTCAACGGTGGATTTCATTCTTTCCACAACGGTCGTCACGTCGTCCGCGGTGAGAGCGGCTTTGAAGTCGGCGAGGGCGGTTTTGGAAGTATCGTCGGTGACCTTTTCGGCTACGGCGTCGAGAACTTTACCTGCGGCGGTGAGATCCGTTGCTTTTTGAGGCGCATCGGCGGCGGGATCCACGTTGCCGTCGATCAGATCGTATCCGCGGTATGCGGCAACGAATTGCTCATGGCGGGTAGCGTCGAGTTTAACGATACGCGCGACGTACTTTCTCACGGAGGCTTCACGGCTGGAGGCATCCGTGTAGTCCGCTTTTTCACTGTCGGTCATGTTGTAGCCGGTTTCCGGGTTTTTCCCGCAGGAAGTCAGCGTGGCAACGCACAGAACAGTGAGTACTGCACAAAGCAGAATCGCGAGGATTCGCGACGTAATTTTCATTTTTTTCATGGATTGTTTTCCTTTGTTTCGGTTTGTTTCGTATTCCCGTCGATCTTGCTTTTCGGATTTCGCAGACCGTGTTCGGGGACGGGATCGTAGCCGCCCTTGGAAAAAGGGTTGCAGCGAAGCAGCCGCCACACGGTGAGTATCATTCCGACAAAAAAGCCACGTTTGGTAAATGCTTCGAGAGCATAGGCAGAACAAGTAGGTGAGTACTTGCAGCAAGGCGGTTTTAACGGGGAAATACAGCGACGGTAGAATTTGATAAGCGCGATCATCAGATGTTTCATATCGTAGTATCGGCAAACATATTGAGTTTGCTCATAGCGTAATCGAGATCCTGACGAATGTCCGTGCTTTTCGCGTCAACTGCCGCGCTTCTTGCGGCGATGACGATGAGAAAGCCGACTTTGAGGGGCTTGTCTTTTTCAAGCGACACGAGTCCCGCACGCAGGATCCTGCGGACGCGGCTGCGCACGACGGCGCCTCCGAGTTTGGTCGAAACGGTAAGACCGATGCGGTTGACCGTTTTCTTTTCGGGATGTGCTTTGGCAAGCCGCTTGGCGGCATAATCCGGCAGTATGTACACGGCGATGCGCGGTGTTACTGCCCGCTTTCCTTTGGCGTATGCTTTTTGGTATAAGTGGTTTTCGCAGATTGCTCTGAATTTCATAGTACCGTTTCTCCTGCGTTAAACAAAAACCCCGATAAAAAGCACAAGAAACGGCGCTTTATCGGGAGTTTTGTAGTCACAGTGTGTGATCAATAGGTGAGACGAGCTCTTCCTTTGGCGCGTCTTCTTTTAAGAACTTTTCTGCCGTTTGCGGTAGCCATTCTTTTTCTGAAACCGTGTTCTTTGTTTCTCTGTCTCTTCTTGGGCTGGTAGGTTCTCTTCATCAGTATGCACCTCCTTTGTTTATTTTTCGTGCAAATAATGCATATCCATACGAAAGCACGATCCATTATAACTTTTTTTGTGTCAAATGTCAAGTGCTTTTTTGAATTTTTCAAAAGAAAAGGAAAAGAAATGAAAAAATCGCGCAGAAACCGAGAATATCCGCGTTTGTTCTCTTGACTTTACGCGCGGTTTCTGCTAAAATATACTTTATCGGATTTTACGTCCGACAGAAACGTATTTTGGAGCAACTTATGAAACATAAGGATATTGACAGAATTCTTGTATCCGAGGAAGAACTCGATAAGATCACTACGCGTATCGCCGCCGAGATCGACCGCGATTACAACCGTCCCGACAAGAGATTGGTACTCGTCTGCATTTTGAAAGGTTCGATCATGTTCATGGGAGATCTCATGAAGAAACTGACCGTCCCCTGCGAGATCGACTGCATGAAGGTTTCGTCCTACGGAAACGGCACCGTTTCCTCCGGCTCGATCCACATCATTCTCGACCTGATCCGTTCCGACCTCGCGACCTGCGACCTTCTGATCATTGAAGATATCATCGATTCCGGCACAACGCTTTCTTATCTCACGAACTACCTTAAACTTAAAGGCGCGCGCAGTGTAAGAACCTGCACCCTTCTGGACAAGCCCAGCCGCAGAAAGGTACAGTACGTTCCCGATTATATCGGACTTGAGATCCCCGATGAATTCGTCGTCGGTTACGGTCTTGATTTCGCGGAGAACTACCGCGCACTTCCTTACGTCGGAATTCTCAAACCCGAAGTGTATTCCAACGCAAAATAAGATCCGGGGAGGATTCACCGTATGCCGTCCGTCGGACTTTATACCCTGGGGTGCAAAGTTTCGCAGTATGAAACGGAGGCCGTCGGGGAAGCATTTGAAAAACAGGGATTCGAGATCTTACCGTTCGAGGAATCCTGCGACGTTTATTTCATCAACACCTGTACCGTAACGGCGGAATCCGACAGAAAATCCCGTCAGATCATCCGCCGTGCCACTTCTCATAAAAACGCCGTCGTCGCCGTAGCGGGATGTTACAGTCAGACCGCCTGCGGGGAGATCCTGAAGATCCCAGGTGTCGACATCGTGATCGGAAACGGCGAGAAACTGCAGACCGTAGAGTTCGCCGTGCAAAAACTCGCGGAGAAACAGAGCGGCACCGTGTCCGCCCCCATCGTGAAAGTCGGCCGCATTGAGGACGAGCCGTTTGAAAAAATGACGGTCAAAAAAGCCCCGCGTACCCGTGCCTACGTCAAGATCGAGGACGGTTGCGAGTGCAGATGCACCTATTGCGAGATCCCGAACGCGAGAGGACTTGTCCGCTCGAAACTTCCCGCCGACGTCATCGCGGAAGTGGAAGCGCTCCATGCCTCCGGCACGAAAGAGATCGTACTGACCGGTATCGAAACCGCGTCTTACGGGACGGATTTTTCGGACGGCTACCGTCTGATTGACCTGCTCGAAGAACTCGACAGACGGCACAGCGCAGACCGCATCCGCTTGGGTTCCTTAACGCCGGAACTCATGAAACCTGCGTTCGTCGAGCGCATGAAAAAACTCTCGATCTTGGTTCCGCATTTTCATCTTTCCATGCAGTCGGGAAGCGATAACGTCCTCCGCGGGATGAAGCGCCGTTACAACCGTCAGATGGCACTCGATGCCATGGCGAGAACGCGTGAGGCGATGCCCGACGTACAGTTCACGACCGATCTGATGGTCGGATTCCCCGGTGAAACCGAGGAGAATTTCGAAGAAACGCTGGACTTCGTCCGCAGGGCGCGCTTCTTGAGCATGCACGTATTTGCGTACTCGCGCCGTCCGGGAACCCCTGCCGCCGGCTACGACGGGCAGGTCGCGGAGAGTATCAAACACGACCGTTCCCGCCGGCTGATCGCCGAAGGCGAAAAGATCCGTGACGGTATCCTCTCGGAGATCGTCAGAGAGGGAAGCCTCCTTCGCGTCATTCCCGAAACCGCGGGAGAGGGATATTACGAAGCACATTCGGACTCTTTCGTCGCCGTCAGAGTGCTGACGAAATGCGATCTTCGCGGTGAACTCATCTACGTCAAACCCGTCCGCGCGGAGAACGGAATTCTCTACGCGGAGCCTGTAATTGACAACTAAACTTTGCAAAATTTAATATTTGGAGATATATAAAATGGAAAACAGTCAGAAGACAATGGACAAAATTGTTGCGCTTTGCAAAACGCGCGGCTTCATTTTCCCCGGCTCGGAGATCTACGGCGGTCTTGCCAACTCCTGGGACTACGGCCCTCTCGGCGTTGAGTTCAAGAACAACGTAAAACGCGCTTGGTGGAAAAAATTTGTGCAGGAATCTCCCTACAACGTAGGTTTGGATTCCGCGATCATCATGAACCCTCAGGCATGGGTGGCTTCCGGTCACGTCGGCGGCTTCTCCGATCCTCTGATGGACTGCAAACAGTGCAAAGCCCGTCACAGAGCAGATAAACTTATCGAAGATTACGCTTTCAAAAACGGCACCGACGAGAACCCCGCGGGCTGGTCCTTCGAACAGATGGCGGCGTTCATCAAAGAGAAGGGCATCGCTTGCCCCGATTGCGGCGGTAAAGAGTTCACCGACATCAAGAAATTCAACCTGATGTTCAAGACCTTCATCGGCGTTACCGAGGACTCCACCTCTACGGTTTACCTCCGTCCCGAAACCGCACAGGGTATCTTCGTAAACTTCAATTCCGTTCAGCGCTCCGCGAGAAAGAAACTTCCTTTCGGTATCGCGCAGATCGGTAAATCCTTCCGTAACGAGATCACCCCCGGTAACTTCACCTTCCGTACCCGTGAGTTTGAGCAGATGGAACTTGAGTTCTTCTGCAAACCCGGCACTGACCTTGAATGGTTCGCTTATTGGAAGAACTACTGTCACAAATTCCTCCTCGATCTCGGTATGAGAGATGAAAACCTCCGCCTCCGTGACCACGATCCCGAAGAACTTTGCTTCTACTCCAAAGCAACGACCGACTTCGAGTTCCTCTTCCCGTTCGGATGGGGCGAACTTTGGGGCGTTGCCGACAGAACCGACTACGACCTCGGTCAGCATCAGAAATTCTCCGGCAAGGATCTCACCTACTTCGATCAGGAAACCAACGAGCATTACGTTCCTTACGTTGTCGAGCCCTCCCTCGGCGCAGACCGTGTGGCTCTCGCCTTCCTTGTTGACGCTTACGATGAGGAAACCCTCGGTGAAGGCGACGTCCGTGTCGTTCTTCACCTTCATCCCGCTCTTGCTCCCTTCAAGGCAGCCGTCCTTCCTCTCTCCAAGAAACTCTCCGACAAAGCGACCGAACTCTTCGCGGATCTCGCAAAAGAGTTCTCCGTTGACTTCGACGAAACCGGTTCCATCGGTAAGAGATACCGCAGAGAAGACGAGATCGGTACGCCCTTCTGCATCACCTACGACTTCGATACCGAGAACGACGGATGCGTTACCGTCCGCGACCGCGATACCATGGAGCAGGTTCGTATGCCCATTGCGGAAGTCAAGAACTACATCAGAGAAAAGATCGCCTTCTGATCGGGCATTATCCCACGGGAAAAGCCGCTTCCTAAAGCGGTCTTCCCCAAACAAAAAACTCCGACATCGCGTCGGAGTTTTTTGTTTGTTCGAATGAAAATCAATCTTTGTTCTCTGAGGTGTCGGGGGTCTGCGGTTTGCGTTTCATACCGCTGCGGCGGTTGCGGCTCTTCCGGCGAATGGCGTTTTCATTCAACTTATGTTTGTATTCGATGATCTGCTCCTCGGTAGCGGGAGCGATAACGCGTTTGGCGCGCCAGGTGTCATTGAAATTGCGGTGAAGTTTGAGTGTCAGGAACATATCGCCGTCCTTTTCGCAACGGCAAAGCACGCAGAATCGCTGTCCTCTCGAATGGAGCGGCTTGTCTTTTCTCGTCAGCGGCTTTTTGCAGATCGGGCAGACCGGGGAAGCCACACATTCGTCGGCAAACAGTTCTCCGATGGTGACGTAGCCGTCATCTCCCGCGTCGGCATCGCCGATGACCGAACTTTCAAGAATGTCACCCATCACGGCACGGTACTCGCGGATGCCTTCGGCAACGTCGAGCTTCGCCGCAACGAGGGCGGTGAAGTACGCGTCGTTGAGCGCGTCGTGCGCGGGGAGCGTCTGCGGAATCTCGAAATATTCCATGGCATATTCAAGCGAACGCTGTTTCGTGGAATCGTCCGTCTGACGGTTGAAGATGACCTGCAGATCGTAGGTCTTGTCCAGCCAGTCGGAGGGCAGGTCGTTGACTCTGAAATTGTCTTTCAGCATCGGCACGTCGTCGGGACCCCAGGTGAGGAAGCAGAAGTCTTCTCCGCAGAAACGGCGGAAACCTTCGGCGGCTTGGGAGAGGGGCATACCGCGGTTCATCATCTCTTGTGAAATGCCGGTGAGTTCGGATACGTGCCGGTGGATCTTCTTGAAGAATTTCGGTTTGATAATGACCGAATACGAACCGCAGGGAACCATGTTCCTGTCAAGTTTGACGGCACCGATCTGGATGACTTCGCCTCTTAAACGGGAGGAGAGTTGCTTTTGCACGGCGAGTGCTTTTTGCGCGTAGGCTTGGTTCCATTCCAAATCCAATGTGATATAATACATCTGACCAATCCTTTTCGGTAAGCAATAGAAATCTATACAACATAATTATAACATTCTCCGCCCGAAAAGTCAAGATATATCAAAGCGAAAACCTTGACAAACCGCCGTCTTTGTGATAAAATATACTATCAACATTCAATTGTGAAGGAAGTTCAGAAAATGGATAAGGCAGTATCTATCCCGGAAATCTTCGGTTCGGCTGTTTTCAGTGAGGACGTCATGCGTCAGACGCTTCCGCCCGACGTGTTCGCGTCGCTGATCAACACGGTCGAGAACGGAACGGAAATTGATCCCGGCATTGCCGACGTTGTCGCGTCAGCAATGAAGGATTGGGCAATCAAACTCGGTGCAACGCACTTTACGCATTGGTTCCAGCCCCTGACCGGAGTCACTGCCGAGAAACACGACTCCTTCGTATCTCCCGCCGAGCATGGCAGAGCCATCATGGAGTTCTCCGGAAAAGAACTCATCAAGGGTGAGCCGGACGCGTCGAGTTTCCCCTCCGGAGGTCTGCGCGCCACGTTCGAGGCGAGAGGATATACCTCGTGGGATCCCGCGTCCTTCGCGTTCGTGAAAGACGGCTCTCTCTACATTCCCACCGTATTCTGCTCATACACGGGCGAGTCGCTCGATACCAAAACACCGCTTCTCCGCTCGATCGACGCTCTCAATACCGAGGGTGTCCGTTTGCTCCGTGCGCTCGGTGATAAAGAAGTTTCCCGCATCACGCCCACCGTCGGTGCGGAACAGGAATATTTCCTTGTCGATGCCGATGATTTCAAGGCGAGAAAAGACCTCTTCTTCTGCGGAAGAACGCTGTTCGGCGCTCCCGCGGTCAAGGGACAGGAACTCGACGACCATTACTTCGGCGCCCTCCGTCCCAAAGTTTCCGCGTTCATGAAAGCGCTCGATTACGAACTCTGGACACTCGGCATCTGCTCCAAGACAAAACACAACGAAGTCGCACCCGCGCAGCATGAACTTGCTCCCGTTTTCTGCTCCACCAACCGTGCCGTGGATCAGAATCTTCTGACGATGGAGTATATGAAGCGCCTCGCGCCCAAGTTCGGCATGGAATGCCTGCTCGCCGAAAAACCCTTTGACGGTATCAACGGCTCCGGAAAGCACAACAACTGGTCGCTCTCCACCGACACGGGCAGAAACCTTCTCAAACCGGGTCGCCGTCCTGCCGAAAATAAAGAATTCCTCACCGTCCTCGCCGCCGTCATCAAAGCGGTGGATGACTATCAGGATCTGCTCCGCATCTCCGCGGCGAGTGCCGGAAACGACCACCGTCTCGGCGGTAACGAAGCACCTCCCGCCATCATCTCCATCTTCCTCGGTGAAGAACTTGAGGACATTGTGGATTCTCTCATCGCAGGTTCCAAATACGAGAACCGCGAGAGCAAGTATATGACCTTGGGACTGCGTTCTGTTCCGAATATCAGACAGGATAAGACGGACAGAAACCGCACTTCGCCCTTTGCCTTCACGGGAAACAAGTTTGAATTCCGTATGGTCGGTTCGTCGCAGAACATCGCGTTCGCGAATATCGTTCTGAACACCGCCGTTGCGAAATCCTTTGCCGACTTCGCCGACGTGCTGGAAGGTGCGAAAGACTTTGACGCGGCTCTTTCCGAGTTGCTCGGCAAGACCTTCCGCGATCATAGCAGAATTCTCTTCTCCGGCAACAGTTACAGTGCCGAGTGGGAGAAAGAAGCGAAAGCAAGAGGACTCTCCGTGTTTAAGAGCGCACCCGAAGCGTATGCGCACTTCACGGATGAGAAGAACGTGAAACTGTTCTCCAAGTTCGGTGTCATGACCGAAACCGAGATGAATTCCCGCCGCTCCATCTTCTTTGAGAATTACCGCAAGATCGTCGGCATCGAGGCACGCACCATGGTCGAGATGACCGTGCGCGATATCCTCCCCGCCGTGTCCAAATACGTGACCGCGCTCTCCGAGTCCGTGACCGCCCGCCGTGCCGTGATCGCCGGTGCGCCCGCCGCAATGGAAGAGGAAGTGATCGGTAAACTCTCCGCCCTTATGTCAGAGGCATACGACGCGGCAAACGTCCTCGCCGCCGCGGAAAAGACCGCTTGCTCGAAAGCCACCGAAGAGGATTCGGCGAACGCGTATCTCACCGCCGTCATTCCGAAAATGGCAGAACTCCGCAGCAAGGTCGACGCGATGGAAGTGCTCACTTCCCGTGAGTATTGGCCCATGCCGACCTACGGAGATCTCACTTTCAGAGTGTAAATCTTTATTTACATTGAAAAAATCCCGTCCTTCGAGAGAAGAACGGGATTTTTGTTTTCGCTTTTTGTGAAAACAGGCAATAGGGGGGTGCTAATTGCCGGTAAAACGGGGGTATGGGGTGCCTGCGACGTGAAAACCGGCAGTTTTTCGGGTTTGTAAGATGCGCGCATTTTGCGTGTCAGATCTGACCGTTTGGGGCGGTTTCGTTCCCCGCGAACTGATAGTCGTAAAGTTTTTTGTAAGCACCGTCGCGGGCGAGCAACTCTTTGTGCGTTCCTTGCTCCACGATGCCGGTGTTGTCGAGTACGACGATCTCATCGGCGTTCTTTACGGTGGAAAGACGGTGAGCAACGACGATGACGGTACGACCGCGGGCAAGTTCCTCAAGTGATGCCTGAATCTGCATTTCGGTCGCGTTGTCGAGGGCGCTCGTCGCCTCGTCAAGAATGAGCAGTTTAGGGTTCTTCAAAAAGATACGCGCGATCGCGACTCTCTGTTTCTGACCGCCGGAAAGACGGATGCCACGCTCGCCGACCTGCGTGTCGTAACCCTTTTCCAAGCCGGAAACAAACTCGTCAATGTTGGCTTTCTTGGCGGCGGCAACGACTTCTTCGTCCGTTACGCCGGGCGTACCGTAAGCGATATTGTCGCGGATGGAACCGTCAAAGAGAAAGATGTTTTGTGATACGATGCCGATGGCACTGCGCAGGGAAGAAAGTCTGATGTCCATCACGTCCACGCCGTCCAAGGTGATCTTTCCCTCGTTGACGTTGTAGAAACGGGGGATCAGATGGCAGACGGTCGTCTTTCCGCCGCCAGATGGTCCGACAAGCGCAAGCGTCTGTCCCGGTTTGACGGAGAGGTTCATGTGCGAGAGAACGGTGCGTTCTTCCGTGTCGCCGTCTTCGCTTTCATAGCGGAAGGAAACGTCCTCGAATCGGATCTCGCCTTTTACGTCGTCGAGCACGGTGGTTCCGAGATCTTCTTCATCCGGCAAATCCATGACCTGGCAGAATCTCGAAAAGCCCGTCATACCCTCCTGAAGTTGCTCAAAGAGGGACACAAAGCGGTGGATGGGATTCAGGAACATACTGATATAAAGAACAAATGCGGCAAAATCGCCCGCGTCGATCTTTCCGTAATAGAGGAACAAACCGCCGACGGCGATGATGACGAGATAGAGGATGTCCGAGAGAAGCTGCATTCCGGAATCGAAGATACCGAGTGCGAACATGGCGCTCCTGCGGTGCTTTACGAACAGGGAATTCTCACGGTCGAATTTTTCAAGTTCGAACTGTTCCGCAACGTACGACTTCGTTTCGCGAATGCCGGAAATAGAGGTTTCCACCGAGGCGTTGACTGCGGCGATCTGCGCGCGGGAGGCACTCATCGCCTTGTGCATCGCGGAGCGGGAGAGGAAGGTGAACAGTACGATAAAGGGGATCACGGCGAACATGATCAGCGTCAGCGTCAGATTGATCCTGACGAGGATCACGAACGAGCCGACAAGCATCAGCACGGAGAGAAGCAGGTTTTCGGGACCGTGGTGGACGAGTTCGGAAACGTCGAAGAGGTCGCCCACAAGGCGGGAGAGCAGATCACCCGTTTTGTTCTTGTCGAAATAGGAGAAGGGCAGGGATTCGTATTTGCGGAAAAGATCCCGACGCATGGATGCCTGAATACGAATACCGATGACATGCCCGTAGTAGCCGATAAAGTAGTTGCAAAGCGCTTTGAAAAGGTAGATGCCGAGCAGGACGAACGCCCAGATGATCAACCGGCGGGGTGTGTCATCGTAGACGTACTCGTTGATGATCTTTCGCGCGACCGTCGGGTAAAAGAGTCCGCACGCCGCCACCGCGACTGCCGCGAACATATCGACGGAGAACAGAGCGAGATGCTCTTTGTAGTAGGATAAGAATCTGCGAATCATGTTTTTTCCTTTCAAGTTGAAACGAAAATCCGCTCCCGCGAGGGAAACCGATCTTCCGATTCCGGCTTGTCTTTTTAAGTTTCGTCGGATCTGTCGAATCCGTAGGTGTAGCGCCATTTGCGGATGGCATCCAGGTCGTCTTCCCCGACCTTTTTCTTTTTGAGCAGTGTTTTGAAGATCTCGGAAAAATCGAGTTCTCCTTCCTCGGTGAGGGAACGGATGGCGGCGCTGACGTCCGCTTTGCGATACCCCTTCACACACAGGTCGCGCAGGATACGGTGCGGACCGTGGAGTTTCCCCTTCGCCTCCCGTAAAACCGCGTCCGCGACTTGGCGTTGTTCGTTGAGATAGCCGAGAGAAACCGCCTCTTTCGTGACCTGCGCCGCCACTTCGCGGGAGAAGCCGGCGCGCAGAAGCTTGTCCGTCAGTTGCTTTTCGCTGTTGTCGGCATATGCGAGAATGTTGAGCGCCTTTTTCATCGCGAAATACCGCTCGGATTCCGCTTTCAGCACGGAAAGTTGCTCCTCGTTCAGGACTTCGCCCCGTACGGGTGCGCCGATGCTCTCAAACACGCCCTCGGACACCGCAAACCGTCGGGTTTCCCCGCCGTCAAGCACAGTCAGAGCGAGATACTCCTTCGTTGACGCGGGTTTGATGTAGACAAGTTTGCCCATAGGGAAGTCCTTTCCGGGGACTGCTCGCCCCTTTTTTTACAATGAAATAAGGCGGTAAACGATAGGATTTACCGCCCTTTATTGGTTGACTCAGATCTCGGTGTCGTCCGCGGCGTCGAAATCTTTGATCTCGAAATCGTCGTCCTCGCCGAGAGCCTCGTCGGCATCGGGATTCTTGCTCATTCTGTCACGGACAACGGCTTCAAGCGTTGCGAGAAGTTCTTTGTCGGACTCAATGAGTTTTCTGACGTTCTCCTTGCCCTGACCGAGGCGGGTGCCGTCGTAGTAGAACCACGCACCGCTCTTTTCGATGATGCCCATGGTGAGCGCAAGATCAATGATCTCGGTGGATTTGGAAATACCCGAACCGTAGAGAATATCGAATTCCGCGGTACGGAAGGGAGGAGCGACTTTGTTCTTTACGACCTTGCACTTGGTGCGGGAACCGTAGACTTCATCGCCGTTTTTGAGCGACTCGCTGCGGCGCACGTCGATACGCACGGAAGCATAGAACTTGAGCGCACGGCCGCCGGTGGTGACTTCGGGGTTGCCGTACATAACGCCGACTTTTTCACGAAGCTGGTTCGTGAAGATGACGATCGCGTTGGATTTTGCGATCGCGCCGGAGAGTTTTCTCATTGCCTGGGACATCAGACGCGCCTGAACGCCGACGTGGGACGCACCCATATCGCCTTCGATCTCCTGTCGGGGAACGAGAGCCGCTACGGAGTCGATGACGATGATGTCGATCGCACCGGAATTGACGAGTGTTTCCGCGATCTCAAGTGCCTGTTCACCGCAGTCGGGCTGGGACACGAGAAGGTTGTTGATATCTACACCGAGGTGTTTTGCGTAAACGGGATCGAGCGCGTGTTCCGCGTCGATGAACGCCGCCTCACCGCCCTGTCTTTGAACTTCCGCGATAACGTGGAGGGCGATGGTGGTTTTACCGGAAGATTCCGGACCGTAGATCTCGGTGATTCTTCCTTTCGGAATACCGCCGATACCGAGGGCAAAGTCAAGACTCAGCGAACCGGTCGAAACGGCGGATACGTTCATATTGGCATTTTCGCCCAAACGCATGATAGAGCCTTTTCCGCATTCACGTTCAATACGTGCCATCACGGATTCGACTGCCGCTTTTTTCTCATTTTCCTGCGGCTTCGTTTCGGTTGCCGCGCTTTTTTTTGCTGCCATAGTGGATCTCCTTTTTGTTGTTTGATGGTGCTATTATACCGAAAGGTCTGTACGATAAATCGGACAGTTATGCACTTGTGGGAAGTTTTCGGAAAATTATTCTCCGAAGAGCATGGTGGCGCCGACGGGCCGGATACGGAGGTTCATTGCCGCGCCTTCACCGAACACACTGTCCATCGCTTTGCAGTACTCATCCGCGTACTCGTTCTTTACGAACACTTGGATCGTACCCGCGAAACCGCCGCCGTGAACACGGCAGGCACCGCCTTTTCCTGCGAGGAGGGTTTCCGTCAGACAGAGCGCCAGAGACAGTCCCTGTTCTTTCGGATTGAGCGTCGTGTAGACGTTCTGCAAATACTTAAAGGAAGAGTTTCCGGAATCCGTGATGCCGCGGAAGAAGCCGTCGACGTCGCTGGTCTTGAGCGCGGAACGGATCACGCCTACCCTGTTATTTTCTCTTACAAAGTGGAAGGCGCGGAGGAGGGCACGGTCGTTGACTTCGGCACGGATCTTACCGGCGTTGTCGATCAGATCCTTTTCGGTCACACCGCGGAGAACTTCTTTGCCGAGGACGGCGGCGACTGCCTTCATCTCTGCGGGAACGGAAGCATAGTCCGCGTTGAGGTTCGCGTGGTTGCCGCCCGTGTTGACGATGCAGAGGGAATAGCCGGCGTTGGTGAGGGAGAAGTCGATCGGCTCAACGATCGGGTTCTTGGGATCGGCAAAGTCGATGTAGACGAATCCGCCGACGGCACACGCCATCTGATCCATCAGACCGCAGGGCTTTCCGAAGAACTCGTTTTCAGAGAATTGGGCGAGCTTCGCGATCTCGATCGCACTGACTTTACCGTCATTGTAGAAGTGATTGAGGATGTTTCCGATCATCACTTCAAAGGCGGCGGAAGAGGAGATACCGCTTCCCTTGAGGACTTCGGTGGTGGAGTACGCGTCGTAACCTCCGATGGAATAACCTTCTTTTTCAAATCCGCGGGCAAGACCTGCGACAAGCGCGCGGGAGGTGAACTTGCGGAAGTTGTTCGGAGAGTCGATGCGGGACAGGTCCACGGTGTCTTCGGGATAACCCTTGGAATGGAAACGGATCACCCCGTCCTCGTTTCTTGCGGCGACGGCGATGATGTCACGGTCGATGGCTCCTGCGAGAACGCAGCCGTGGTTGTGGTCGGTGTGGTTGCCGCTGATCTCGCTTCTGCCGGGGACGGAGAAAACGGCGATATCACGGTCCTCACCGTACATTTCGGTGAAGCAGTCAATGGCTTCGATCATACGGGCGGTCTGACGTTCTACGTCGGCGTAGAGGTTGGCGTAGGCGTTCAGGACGCCGTTTTGCAGTTGTTCTTTGAGTTCTGCGGGTTTCATATTGTTATTCCCCTTGTAAAGAATTATTTGCAAATATGTTGATACATTCCGAAACGAGATCGGAGAAAGGACGCATCATTCCGTCGGGGGTGTCTACCGTCAGCCGTACGGCATCCGGCTCTTTGCGAAACCACGTCAGTTGCCGTTTCGCGTAACGGCGGGAAGACTGTTTGAGCTGTTCCACGGCTTCACCGACGGTCGTTTCCCCGCGGATCGCGCCGAGGAGTTCTTTATATCCGATGGCTTGCGCCGCCGTGGACTTTTGCGACAGATAACCGAGATCGTACAGGCGTTCGACCTCTGCTAAAAGACCGCAATCCATCATTTCGTCCACGCGCCGGTCGATCCTCGAATAGAGCAGATCGCGGTTTGAAAAGTCCAGGGTGACCATCTTCACGCGGATGCCGTCGCGCGGCTTCTTCGTCGCTTCGTCGAACACGCTTTTCGGAATTCCGGTCGTTTCGTAGATCTCAAGCGCGCGCAGAACGCGGCGCACGTTGTTCCTGTGGGTGGAGAGGGCGCTTTGCGGGTCGACCGCTAATAGCATCCGGTAGAGTTCCTCACGTCCCTCTTTGGTCAGGGTGAGTGCTTGGTATTTTTCCTTGAAAGCGGGATCGCTTTTCGGCACGTCCTCGCTTTCGGCGCGGATGAGAGAGTCGATGTAAAGTCCCGTTCCACCGACGAACAGAGGCGTTTTTCCTCGTTCGGAGATGCCTTTTGCCGCGGCGAGAGCGTCCGAAACGTAGTCCATCGCGCTATACGGTGTTCCGGGATCGAGAAAGTCAATGAGGCAGTGCGGAACCTCAGCCCGTTCTTCGGGAGTGGGTTTCGCGGTTCCGATATCCATATATCGGTAGATCTGCATGGAGTCGCAGGACACGATCTCGCAACCGAGTTCCTTTGCGACGGCGATGCCGAGGGCGGTCTTTCCGCTTGCGGTCGGACCGGTAATGGCGTAAGCGTTGATCATTGTGTGATCCGATCTACGAATTCTGTAAGATCCGTAAAGAATTCTTCACGGCAGGTATCGTTGTGAATTTCGTGCCGGGCGCCGGAATAGAGTTTCATGCGGACGTCGGCACAACCGTGAAGGAGGAGATTTTTGTATACTTGTTCCACCCCTTTGCCGTAGTTTCCGACGGGATCTTCCTGACCTGCGGCGAGGAAGGTCGGCAGGTTTTCGGGGTAGGAATCAAACCACGCACGGCTGTTGCATCTGCCGAGGGCATCGAACAGATCGCCGTAACCGGCGGCGGTGAAGGTGAAGTTTGCGAGAGGATCCTTGTCTTTCGCTTCCACGACGGTGCGGTCAGTGGAGATCCACGCGCCGGCACCTTCGTCTTTTGCGCAACGTTTATTGTACGAGCCGAACACCAATTTGGTGAGCAATGCGGGACGTCGGCGCTCTCCGCGAAGGGTGCGGGTAATGCCGACCAGTGCCTTTGCCAACCAGAGTACGGAAGGCGCACTGCCGGTTCCGACAATGGCGACACCGCACACGTCCGCGGGATATTTTTCCACGAACAGACGCGCGAGGAAGGAACCCATACTGTGTCCCATCAGAACGACGGGAACGTCGGGATAGCGGGATTTGAGGAGCAGATTCATGGAATGGAGATCACGGAGGATAAAGTCCACGCCGTTCGACGAAGCGATGAAACCGAGTTCATCCGCGTTCGCCGCGGTCGTTCCGTGACCGAGGTGATTGTTTCCGGCAACGAGGATTCCCTGTGCCGTGAGGGCTTCGGCAAGACCTTCATACCGTTCGATATGTTCGACCATGCCGTGAGAAATCTGAAGGATAGCGCGGGGCGGTTCTGCGGGGACGTACAATTTACCCGTTACGGTGTGGATGAGATCCGACGAAGGGTAGGAAATTTCTGACACTGTATAACTCATGGCGTTCTCCTTTACATGCTTGCGAGGTTGCCGTCAGCGGTTGCGGGAGAGAAATTCGTACACTTCCGGCGTGGTGGGGTAGACCGCGTGTGTCGCGCCTTTGGCGGCAAAGACCGCCATCGCGGATTCGGCGAGCATCGCCGAGCCTTTCACGTCACCGCCCGTCAGATAACCGAGCAGGAGAGAGGCGTTATATACGTCGGTGAGATCCCGTGCCGCTCCGCAAAGTTTGCCGTTGCCGACGGGGGGAACCATGCCGTAGTGTTTGCCGTCGTAGAAGAAAGTTCCGCGGCGGTCAAGACGGATGACGAGGTATTTCGTGTGGATCTGACGGTAAACGGCGAGAGCCGCGCGAAGGCAGGAATCGGTACCTGCGGGGCGGGTTCCGCACATCTTTTCCGCCGTGACGTCGTCAATGACGAAGAATTCCGACTGCGGGAGAGTGCCGACCGGAGAATCGCCGATCCCGTCCGTCGGGCAGACGGCGAAGGGAATTCCTTTTGCCGAAGCGATCTTCGCGGCGGCAGAGGTAACGGCGGCGGGGAGAGTAAGATCGAGAACGAGCATTTCGGGATTCAGCCCGAATGCTTCCTGAATGTTTTCCACGGTGAGATTCTCATTCGCACCGGGGTAGATGACGCGGCGTTCCGCGCCGTCGCCTTCCTTGATGGTCACGCAAAGTCCGGTAGGAAATTCGTGATCCACCTTGACGGCGCAGGTGTCGATTCCGAGTTCACGGTAGTTTTCATACATACTCTGACCGTGGGCATCCGCGCCGAGTTTGGTGCAGAGCATCGCATCCGCGCCGAGTTTTGAGAGCGCGACCGCAAGTCCCGTAGCACCGCCCGACGGAAGGTAGGCGACACCGCCGTCATCCGTTACGGTCTGACCGGGTTCGGGAAGTTGAAACATATTGAGAGAGAGTTCCATCACGGAACTGCCGATCATTAAAATCTTTCGTTTATCCATTGTGAAACCTTCTTGAAATCGTGAGATCAGTTCCAGTCGCTATCGACGGAGAGTTTGAAAATTCCCGCATTGGAGTCGAACTCGGTGGCGAGGGCAGATTCTCTTGCGCGGCAGGTGAAGATGAAACTCTGATGTCCTTCGCTCGACAGGTGGCAGATCGCCTTCATCATTGCGGTCGAACGGGTGTTGTCCTGATGCGCGAAACTCTCGTCGAAGGTGACAGGAGGAAGTTCCGTATAAAGCATATCGATGAGCGCCATACGGACGGCAATGTAAGTAAGATCCTGCGTACCGCCGGAGAGGAAGTCCACGGACTTCTTTTCTCCCGCCTGGTTGGCGAAGGTGACGTGCAGACTTCCGGTCACTTCAAAGCCGGAGTACTTCTTGTCGGTCATGACTTCCATCAGCTTGGTGGCGTAAGTGCCGAGACGGGGCGAGATCTCACTGCGCAGGGCTTCCTGTGCGGATTCGATGGTGCGGTAAGCGAGATAGTATGCCTTGTGGCGAAGTTTGAGCGCGTCGATCTTGTCGTCGAGCGCACGCATCTTGGAATAGGACTCGCCGGGATCGCGCACGTCCGTTTTGAGGGAAGAGAGTTCGTTTTCCACTTCGAAGGCAAGACGCTCGTTCGCGGCGATCTCGTCCTTGCAATCGGCGATACCCGTGATGATTCCATCGTGATTGATCTCGGAGAGCGCCTTTCTCTTGAGGGGAGAAACCTGCGCACGGATCTCGATCTCGCTCTTGTCGGAGAGGGTTCTGCGGACCTCTTTCACAGTGAGTTCGACCATATTCTTCTCGTCGAGAAGTTCGTGCTTCTTGTCAAGGAAGACGGTGACACGGTCTTCCAACTCGTCAAGGAAGCGGTTGAATTCGTTTTCGGGGATCTCGTCGCCCCAACGGACGGCAACTTCGTAGAGGTGTGCCTGTGCGGCTTCGTAACCGGCTTTCGCGTCGGAGAGGGCGGCAGAGGAATTCTCCACGTCGCGGATGAGTCCGTCGCGTTTGCTTCTCGCTTCGGCGATGAGGTCGAGTTTTTTCAGAAGGTCGTCATATCCCTGTACGGAGAACTGCTCGCAGGCGGCGCTGATCTTGCGTTTTCCGAACACGGTAACGAACAGAGCGGCGAGGGCAAGGACGGCGAACAGACCGATGCCGACAAACCCGAGGACTTTGAGCAGGGGCGTGATCTCCTTCATCGCAAACTCGAATACGGCGGAACCGACGGCGAGAAGTCCTGCGAGGATTGCGATGACGGTGCCGATCACGGTTCTCTTTTTCAGCGAAACGGCGTTCCGGCGAACTTGTTCTTCACCGCCGAAGCCGTCGGCTTTCTGAATGTTGTTCTCGATCTCCGCGGTGATACCGACGGCGTTTTTACGCGTGGTATAGAGATCGGAAGCATCGGTCAGAGCGCGGTACGCATCGTCGGCATCGCGTCTTGCTTTTCTGATTTCTTTCAGGAAATCGTCATCGGGAACGAAACCGTTCTTCTTGTTGGATTCGAGGTATTCGTTAAAGACTTCGTTCTTGTTTTCGGCTTCTTTCTCCAACTCGTGAAGTTTGTCAAACGTCTGAATGAGCATCACGTTCTTGTAACAAGCGTCGAGTTCAAGCAGCTTGTCCCGCTTTTCCTCGGCTTCCGCGCGTTTTTCGCGGATCTCGTGGAGCTCCGCTTCTTTCGACAGAATACGGCGGTTGTCCTCGGAGGACTTTTCGAGTTTTGCTTCGAGTTCTTCCTGTTTCTTCATCAGGTCGATGATGGCGCCGCCTCCGCCGGAACGGTGGTAGAGCGTTTCCATTTTTTCGTCGATCTTGGAAAGTGCCTTGGCACTGTTGATCTTCTCACTTCCGGAGAAGAGAATATTCTCAATGGCGGTTTTTACGGAGCCCTCTTCGATTCTCGCATCGGCGAGAGAACCGATGAACGCGGTGTTTTCGAACAGTGCCTTCTCCACGCCGAAGAACACTTCACCGGCAGGGGACTTTCCGAAAGCGGGCGCGCCCGTTTCCAAATCAATGATGGAGGAATCCTCCTTGTATGCCGTGCGGGAGGAAACGTCGCTCATCACGGTGGAACGGTTGATGAGATACCGCTTCTTTCCGACTCTGACGGTCATGGAACCCTGTGCCGTGCCGTTGTTCCAGTTGATGCGTTTTCTGCGTTCGGAGAGGGAGTCCGCGGTATCGTCCGCGTCAAAGCCGTAGAGCATATACTTGATGAATGCGGCAATGGTACTCTTTCCGGCTTCGTTCTGCCCCTCGATGACGTTGACGGTGTCGGAGAACTCCATCGTCATATCGGTGAGCATACCGAAACTCTTGATCACAATCTTTTCGATAATCATAGGATGATCCTTTCTCTTGGTTGATAGGATGGAACCTTATACAGTCAGTTGATTTCGCCCGTGTCGCCGGAGAGAAATCTGATGGCGCGTTCGACGGAATCTTTGGAGTTGTACCACGGTTCGGCTTCAAACTGATAGTCAAACTTTTTACAGAACCACGACACGTCACCCGAAAGCGTTTTGAGATACTCGTTTTCGATTCCGGATGCCACGGCATAGAATTCGCGGAAGATCTTCTTGTTCATTTTACGCTTGCCGTAATCCGCCATCGCACGGTAGTGAGGGAGGCAGAAGAAGGGTTGCGCTTTGAACTTCTCCCTGAAATCGAGATCGGTTTCAAAGAGGTAGACCGCCGTCGCGATCATCGCCGCGAGGTTCTTGTCGATGCGTGAGCAGACGTAGCAACTCTTTTCGAGCGCGGACAGTGCGTCGATCTCGGATTGCCCGACACCGAGGACAAGGTCCTTCGCCGTGGGGGAGAGTTTCTTCTTCACCGCGTCAAGATGGCTTTCAAGCATCAGTCCCATACCGAGCCGGCGCTTGCGTCCGAGCATCTTGCGGTAGTGCGTCAGGCAGAAGCCCATCTCGTTGGTCTTGATGCGGATATCGGGTTCCATCATCGAGGCACCGAGAATGATGTCGAGTTCGTCCTCTTCGAGTTTGCGGAATAGAGCGCAGAACGGACAGCCGAGGGCGGGATCGCTCCGAGAGCCGTCAAACGCCTCGTTTACGGGTATTGTGTAAATCTGTTCCAATTCATATCCTCGCGCATATAATTATAGATACTAATATTATACAATATATTTTCAAATTTTTCAAGGGGATTTTCAAGTTTTTTCGGCGGGGCGGGAAAAGGAAAAATACTTGCGGGAAAGCACAGCGTTTTCCTCTCCGACCGACCGCACGTATCGCCTTCTTCGCTCTCTCCCGACGGTTCCGAAACGCCGCTTTCACCCGCGGGAAACCGCCGCCTGCGATGCCGTCCTCCGTCATTCAAAACCGTTTCGGATTCCTCTGCCTTTGTCTCTCAAAACCGCCGAAAAACGAGCCGTCTTTTTCTCCGGCGAAGAGGCACATATGACCTGAATTTTCTCGTTTTTCTTGCCGAAATACGGAAAAATGAAAATAAAACTATACAAAAATCCCCGTTTTCGCTGGGAAAACGGGGATTTGATTTGTAAAAACGGTGGGGAAGGAAACGCGGAATTGATCCGCGTTTTTGCCGGCGTTACGCCTTGACTTCCTCCATGATGAACGCTTCCATGATATCGTTTTCTTTGATGTCGTTGAACTTTTCAAGTCCGACACCGCACTCATATCCTTCGGCAACTTCCTTCACATCGTCCTTGAAACGGCGGAGTGATGCGATCTTGTCTTCGAAGATAACGATACCGTCGCGCACGATACGGATCTGCGCGTTTCTCGTGATCTTACCGTCGGTAACATAAGAACCTGCGATCGTACCGACACTGGGTACGCGGATGGTCTGACGGACGGTGGCGTGACCGAGGAGCGCTTCCTTGAAGGTGGGAGCAAGCAGACCCTTCATAGCCGCTTCGATCTCGTCGATGATCTCATAAATGATTCTGTGGGTACGGATATCGACCTTGTTTCTTTCCGCACTGTCGAGCGCGTTCTTATCGGGACGGACGTTGAATCCGACGATGATCGCGTTGGACGCGGCGGCAAGCATAACGTCAGATTCGATGATACCGCCGACCGCGGAATGGATGACGTTGACTTTGACTTCCTCGGTGGAGAGTTTGAGCAAGGATGCCTTGACGGCTTCCGCAGAACCTGCCACGTCGGCTTTGACGATGATATTGAGCGTCTGTACGCCTTCGGAGATCTGGCTGAACAGGTCGTCGAGGTTGACTCTCGCGTTTGCGGCGAGAATGTCCGCACGCTGCTGAGCGCGGCGCTGTTCCGCGAGATCCTTCGCCATCTTTTCATCCTCAACACCGTTGAGTTCGTCGCCTGCCTGAGGCACGTCGTCAAGACCCGTGATCTCTACGGGAACGGAAGGACCTGCGACCTTGATGGATCTGCCCTTGTCGTCCTTCATATTGCGGACACGTCCGACGGCATTGCCGACGATCACGTAGTCGCCCTGATGAAGGGTACCGTTCTGAACGAGGATAGTAGCCACGGGACCGCAACCCTTATCCAGGCGGGATTCGATGACGATACCTTTGGCACGTCTGTTCGGGTTCGCACGGAGTTCTTTGACTTCGGCGACGAGCAGGACGCTTTCGAGAAGTTCCTGAATACCCATACCCGTGATCGCGGAGCAGGGAACGCAGATGACGTCACCGCCCCATGCTTCGGGAACGAGTTCGTACTGAGTGAGTTGGTTCAAAACGTTGTCGGGGTTGGCAGTGGGTTTATCCATCTTGTTGATGGCAACGATGATGTCAACGCCTGCGGCTTTCGCGTGGTTGATCGCCTCGATGGTCTGAGGCATGATACCGTCGTCGGCTGCGACAACGAGAATTGCAATATCGGTGGATTTCGCACCGCGCATACGCATGGCGGTGAAGGCTTCGTGACCGGGGGTGTCAAGGAAGGTAACGTCCTTGCCGTTTACCTTGACGCGGTAAGCACCGCTCGCCTGCGTGATACCGCCGGCTTCGCCCTTGGTAACGTTCGTGTGACGGATCGCGTCGAGGATGGAGGTCTTACCGTGGTCAACGTGTCCCATAACGCAGACAACGGGTGCGCGTTCAATGAGATCAGCTTCGTTTTCCTCGGCTTCGGTGAACAGTTTTTCTTCGATGGTAACGACGACTTCTTTGGTGACCTTTACGCCGAATTCGGTGGCGATGAGTTCCGCGGTATCGTAGTCGATCACGTCGTTCACGCCCTTCATCTCGCCCATCATCATGAGTTTCTTGATGACTTCGGCAGAGGTTTTCTTCATGCGGGAAGCGAGTTCACTGAGCGTGATCTCGTCGGGAACTTCGATCTCCAACTGTTTCTTTCTCGCGAGTTCCGCTTCCATCTTCTTGATCTTCTCGGCGGCGGCTCTCTGCTTATCCTTCGCGCTCTTGGCGTTCTGATTCTTGTTGTCCTGCTTCTTGAGTTTCTGCTTGGAAGCCGCGGTATCGCCGTTTGCGATGGCGTAGAACTGATCGTTGTAGTGGTCGTCGTACTTGGAAAGGTTGACGTCGGAAGTTCTCATATCGACAACGCGTGTCTTGGGCGCGGTCGCCTGATAATCACCGGCATCCAGATTGACACCGCCCTTGGCGTTGGTGTTGACGGTCGGGGTGATGGTCTTATACTGCTGCTTCTGAACTTTCTTTTCTTCCTTCTTGGGTGCCGCCTTAGGCTCAGCCTGTGCCGCCTTAGCCGCCTCCTGCGCTCTTGCGATGCGCTGCTGCTTTTCAAGCAACGCCTGCTGTGCGGGACGGGTGGGGTTGGGGTCGGGCTTGGGTGCCGCGTTCGGATTTCTCATACCGGACGCCTGACGGTTCATATTGTCATATTTCTTTGCGAACGGATTTGCCTGAGGCGCGGCAGAGTACTTGTTGTAACCGTTCTGCTGACCGTTCTGACCGCCGAAGGAGCGGCGATCTCCGCCCTGCTGATTGAATCCGTTTCTGCGGTCACCGTACTGACCGTTCTGTCCGTTAAACGGGCGACGTTCGCCGTTCTGTCCGTTAAAGGGACGGCGCTCCCCGTTCTGCTGACCGTTCTGACTGCCGAAGGGACGGCGATCTCCGCCTTGCTGGCCGTTGTTGAAGGAACGGCGCTCGTTGTTGTTCTGACCGTTTACTCCCGCGGGGCGGTTCTGCGGTCTTTGTTCCTGCGCGGCGGGTCTTTGCGCTTCGGCTTTGACTTCCGGCTTGACTTCGGGTATCGCTTCCGCTTTCACTTCGGGCTTGGGAGCCTGGGCTTTGGGCGCGGGGTTGACCTCTGCCTTCGGTGCGTCGGTTTGGGGTGAGTCTTCCTTCGGTTCGTCGATCACGCTGATCTTCGCTTTTCCGTCAATGTAGTCGTCCAAGTTCTTGATCTGGTGGGAGAGTGTGATCTTTTGGAGGAAGAGTTCGACTTCATCGGGATCCGCGGAAGTCTTTTTCTCCATTCCCATATCTTTGAATGTGTCCTGAACTTCCTTGGACTTCATGTTGAAATCTTTGGAAAGTTGGGCGATTGCGATCTTATTTGTTTTTGTTGCCATCCTGCTCACCGGTCTCCCCGTCGGGAAGACTTCCTTTCATTGCGATTGTATCCGGTCCGAGAATTTTCCGAATCTCATCGGAAAACCGCTCATCGGTAACACCGATCACGGCTGGGGAATAGGTTTTCCCGAGCCGGTGTCCGAGTTCTTCTCCCGATAGGGGAAGGACGAACAGAGGGACTTCGTAATACTGACATTTGAATCCGATTTTTTCTTTGGTCGCGTCCGACGCGGTGTGTGTAACAAGAACTGTTTTCGGCTTTCCGTCGCCGCCTTTTCTCATGGCAACGATGACCTGTTCGGTACCGATAACGAGTTTGCCCGCCCGCATGGCGAAGCCGAGCATACCGCAAAGACGCCGGGTAGTTATGTTATCCAACCGTGAGTTCCTCCGCGAGTTTCTCATAGATCCCGTCGGGAATCTCACATTCGAGGGCGGCTTCCAGCCGTTTGCCCTTCCTTGCTTTCTTCAGGCAATTCGGGTTCTTGCAAAGATATGCACCGCGTCCGGATTTCTTTCCCACGAGGTCAAGGACGATCTCGCCTTCCGGTGTACGCAACACGCGGACAAGTTCGTTTTTCGGAAAATGCTCTCCGCAGCCCGAACATTTGCGCATGGGGATCTTTCTCTTGCTTTCTGCTGTCAATCTGACCACTCCTCTCTGAATAGACCGTCTGTTCCGCCGGAGCGGAAACGGTATTTTGGATTATGCCTTGATATCGATCTTGTAGCCGGTGAGTTTGGCGGCGAGTTTCGCGTTCTGACCTTCCTTACCGATGGCAAGAGAAAGCTGATCTGCGGAAACGGTCACGCGGCAAGTGCGTTCGCCGTCGAGTTCCACGCCGAGTACCTTCGCGGGAGAAAGCGCTTCCGCAACGAATACGGTGGGATCTTCGGAATACTTGATGATGTCGATCTTTTCGTTTCCGAGTTCTGCGAGGATCGCGTCAAGACGCATACGGTTCTTACCGATGCAGGCACCGATCGCATCGACGTTCTCGTCGCGGGATTCCACGGCGATCTTGGTGCGGCTTCCTGCTTCGCGGGAAACGCTCTTGATCAGCACGGTTCCGTCCATGATTTCGGGAATTTCAAGTTCGAACAGACGTTTCACGAAGTTGGGATGGATACGGGAGAGGGTAACGATGGGGCCTCTGACCTCGCCGGATTTGACTTCGGAGATGAACACCTTGATGCGGTCGCCGACTTCGTGGCGCTCGCCGGGGATCTGCTCGTCTTTGAGGAGAGTTGCGTAACCCGTACCGGTGTCGAGAACGAGATTGCCGTTGGTAACGTCGACTTTATCGACGATAGCGGTGATGATCTCTTCCTTGAGGTTTTCGTATTCGCGGGTCTGACGTTCACGCTCGGCATCGCGGATTGCCTGAATGATCATCTGCTTTCCTGCCTGTGCGGAAAGACGGCGGAAGTTCTTGGTCTTGAGTTCGGTTTCAAGCACACCGCCGAGTTTGCAGCGGCGGGTGATGGCTTTCGCTTCGGAAAGTCCGATCTCGGTGTCGGGATCGATGACGGCGCCGTCTGCAACGACGTTTCTCTGCTGGAACACTTTCATGTCCTGCTTTACGGGATCGAGCGAAACTCGGATGACGGTCGAGGGACCGACTTCCTTGCGGCAGGCGTTGGTGAGAGCCGCTTCGATTTTCTGGATCATGTAGTCTTTGGGGATGCCCTTTTCTTTTTCAAGGAGGTCAAGGGCGGCGAAGAAATCTGCGTTCATTTGTTTTTTCGCGTAGTATTTTACGCATTCCTTTCCGTATATCTTATTTTATTAATTATCTTCTTCGGTGAAATCTTCTTCACGGTAAACGGTTTGAAGTTTGGAGATCTCGCTCTTTTCGAGTCTGACTTCCGTGCCGTCCTCGCGCTTCATGGTGAGAACCCCGTCTTCAAAGGAAACGAGGGTACCGACGACGGACTTTTCTCCGTTCTTCGCGGTGAAGAGTTTTGCCTCGGCGCTCATGCCGAGAGAGGAGAGAATATGCTCCGGCGTGCGGAGTTCGCGCTCAAGTCCGGGGGAGGACACTTCGAGATAGTAGAAGCCCTCAACGGGATCGCATTCGTCGAGGATGGGGTCGATCGCGCGGTGGACCTTTTCGCAGTCGTCGATGCCGATGCCGTTGTCGGAATCAATGGTGATCTCAAGGTGATAGTCCGCACCGATCTTGGTAAAGGTCACGTCCCAGATGCGGTAACCGAGTTCAAGGACTGTCGGTTCGATGGCTTCTCTGACGGTTTCTTTTACACTTTTCTTCATTCTTTTCCTTTCTCTTTGTAAAAGTGCTGTCTGCGCCGTTACAAAGAATAAAGAGTGATCCGAAAACCACTCTTTACCTTTCTATTCAATTCTATCTTATTATACCATAATTTTCGGAAATTGCAATAGTTTTTTCAATATTTATTATAGAAATAAAAAAGAAAAGCGCAAAAACCTTACTTTTTTTCGAATCCGTAGTCGTTCGGCGCGCGTCCGACCTTCGTTTTGCGTATGCCGACGGACTTCTCGCCGGACGCTTTCGCGAAATCGCGCAGGAGGGACTCGATCTCTTTTGTGAGCGAAAGCCGGTTTTCTTCGAGTTTGCGGATCTTTTCTTCTCTTTCCTTTTCGGTCAGAGAAAAGATCGGAACATAGGATTTCTTTTCTGCTTTTTTGTTCTTCATGCGTCGGTCCTCCTTATGCTTTTCCGAACAGTCCGCGGATGAGTTCCGTCATCGGTTCCCGCCATACGGTGAAGGCGAGAACGCCGAGTACGATGAGTGTGACAAGCACGATGCCCGCCACGACGCGTCCCATCGAAGAACCCGTATCGTAACTGTCGTCCTGTGCGCGGTCGCAGAGAACGCGGATCTTGCGGTCGACTTCGGAAAGTTCACGCTTCGCCGATTTCACGTCTTTGCGGTTCTTGCGCTTGGCGTTGCCGGTCAGACCGAGGATGCGTTCCTTGTCCTTCGCCGTCTTTACGGTGGCGATGAGCGTACTCTTTCTGTCCATCAGGGACAGGATCCTGTGCTTGTCGTCTGCGGAAATGTAAAGCCCGCGGATCTTTGCGGCAAGTTTCATCTGTTGCTTGTAGGCGCGGTTCTTCTCCT
>JAKSPH010000020.1 GCA_024404975.1 Clostridia bacterium
AAGTGTATGAACTCTGTCTCCGCGAGATAATCATCCTCTGTCCGATCCTCAAGCGTCGAAATACGAAGAACCCTTTTTTCACCTTCGCTATTTTCAATAACAAAGATTGTATTTCTGCCGCCATCATGCTCGGGTATCTTTCTGAAAGTACACGTCTTCGCACCATACAGGCGCAGAATTGATTCGAGATCATTTTCCATTCTAACAGGTCTGTTCATCTTATTTCTCTTCCTTGTTCTTCTATAAACTCCGACACTGCTTTTTTCACTTCTTCTCCATGCCCAGCCATCAGATGCCCACCCGTTTCAAAGGAGATGAACTTGCAGTCGGGAAACCTGTCAAGCGCATCGGATACAGCCGCATAGCTTGCCAGCTTGTCATCTTTAGCGTGTAAAATAAGAACCGGCACCTGAAGATTTTCAACCTGATAGGTATCAAAATTCCTTGCCATATCAGGGTTAGTTGCGGAAGCATCCAGCACTACACCTGCCTTGCGTTCTCCAACAGGGAGCATACTGTAAATCGTAGAAGGGTTCATTCCCATGATCGGCTCAAACAAAGGACTGAGTAAAAACATGGTATAGTCGTTGCACAAAAACGCAGGTGGTCCGGCATATTCGGCGTATTTTTTAGGCTTCTCCGGGAAAGGCATAGCAGAGCAGTATAGAATCAATCCCTTTGTCCGTTCTGGATAGTCAAGAGCAAATCGAAGAGCAACACTGCCGCCGGCTGATGTTGCAAGAAGATATACCTTGTCGATTTCGAGCTGATCCAGTAATTCTACATATGCAGATGCCTGTTCAGCCGGTGTTCCGTTGCCCAGAATATCGCTGCCAAGATATCCGAACCTTGAAGGGGCTATTATTCTGTAATCGGAAACGAAATCACGGCAGGTGTCAAACGCCTGATCGTAACCGCCGAAAATGCCGTGAATGGACAGGATAACTTCGCCCTCGCCCTCATCAACATAGGTCACGTCACCGTAACTTAAAGAGACGGTTTTGGCGTTATAGTAGGAGGATAGCCGTTCCTTACTCTCTTGCAGAGCTGACTGACACCGTATTCCCTGTATCAAAAGAAACAACAAAACAATGACCAATATCGAAAGTATAATGATAAGCGGCCATTTCATCTTTTTACTTCGTCCTCTCATCCTACATTTCACCGCGTTCCGTTAATTCACGGAAGCATTCCTCAAGATATCCAAATCCATTCATCATTTTTGCTGAAAGGCGATAATAATCCTCAATATCCTGTTCCGTAAAGTCCTTGAATAATGACTGATGAACCTTTTCTTCGAGGTTCTTACTGTTCACAATAATATGCTTGCCTTTTTCAGAAATCTGAACACATAAACTGCGCCCATCATTTTCAGAGTGGACAAGATTGGCAAATCCTGCTTTTTCAAGAGAGATTGCCAGTTTCTTGATGTTCTGACGGGAACACCCAAGCATCTTGGCAAGAGTAGTTAAATCGGGTGGGTTATCATAGGCGTCCGCAACAACCATGACCAGCCATTGCTTGCTGGTTATTTCTTTTAAGTATCTGTCCATAATGGTATGAAGTCTGTTTTCCTGTACAAAGATACCGGAAAACAATAGTTTCTTTTTCCATTTGAGGTCAATATCGTTTTTGCCATACTCCATAATATGAATCCTCCTTAATACGCAAAAAAGCGCAACAAGTTACCCTTATATTATAGTAACTTGTTACGCTCTTGTCAAGAGGTTATGAAAAATAGGAAGTTTATTTTTTCTCCTATCATCTTATAAGTATCAAAAGAAACAACTCTAATGGGAAACGGCGGCAAGGTCTTTTTTCCGCCACCGTGCGTTCGTTATGCGTAGATCAGATTATTATTGACAATTTCCATTGCCGTTTCCCGTACTGCATTCATTCGCCGCACCCAAAGCATCTGATTTTCGGCTTTGAGCTTTTCCGTAATGCCATCCTTTTCGGCAAGTTCTTTTACCAGCCGAAAGAACATATCCTCCGCCTGCTCGTTCATATCGGCAAGGTAGCCGTTCAGCTTCCCGTCGAGGAACAGTCCGGTATAGAGCGCCTTGCGGTGCTCACGGATATATCGCAGATGCCGCTGCCCCCATATCCCGATGGGGTGTTCTTCTGCCTCGTCGTCACCAGCAATGAGATAATAATCTCCGACAAGCTCGTATCTCAATCCAGTACATTCGTCAGTGATGTGCTTTTCCATTACGCTTCCTCCTTTACAACACGCAGTTTCTTTGAAGGTGCGTCAATGATTTTCAGTATCAGCTCATTGACATCCTTTATTGGCTTGTCTTCGTGAATATACTCGTTCCGAGCCGTCATAAGGCAACCGACCAGCAGTCTGTGCTCAAAGTTATCCAAATAGAAGTATTTCCGCTTAGTTTTCTGACCTCCTTGCTTGATTTCCTCTTTATTGTAGGGGAAAGAGGCAGATAAATCGAATGTGCGGATTTGAAAAAATGAAGGATGCCAAATTATATACGTTTGGCATCCTTGAAAATAGTGAGAAAAACCGAGAAAAGTACAGCAATAGTGAGGAAAAATCATTTTGAAAGGAAGGAAGCCAACCAAATGTATTTGGCATCCTTCCACCCAAAAAAGAGATCCCGAGAAAAGCATTCCTGCTAATCTCGGTATCTCTTTGCCTCGCCAATGCCCGTGCTCTTGAACTACTGTCCTTAAGAACACCGGGCATTCTCTTCCTCTTTTTTTGTCAGACCTTTTTCGACCTGCGCTTTTCAAGAAAGTGGAACCAGGGAAAAATATGCAGAAACGAAAAACACCTCCCGACGTCGAAAATACTTTGCTTCGCAAATTATGTACTATGAGAGGAGGTGTTTGGCGTTAGAAAAAGAAAACTCAAATCAATATCTGAAGAAATCCGGAGAATTTCAACTTATAGATAAAGCATCCTATTTTCTTTTTCGATCTGCGCTTTTTTCACAGTTCCGGCTTGAAACTTAAGCCTTAGGACCTGCCTTAACCAGTGCTTTGCCTGCTTCGTTGGTGGTGTACTTCTCAAAGTTCTTAACGAATCTGCTTGCAAGGTCAACTGCCTTGGTTTCCCATTCGGAAGCATCCTTGTAAGTATCTCTAGGGTCGAGAATGTGAGAATCTACGCCGGGAAGTTCGGTGGGAACTTCAAAGTTGAAGTGAGGAATGGTCTTGGTGGGAGCCTTGTTGATATCGCCGCTCAGGATCGCGTCGATGATTCCACGGGTATCCTTGATGGAGATACGTTTGCCGGTGCCGTTCCAACCGGTGTTGACGAGGTATGCTTTCGCACCGCTCTTTTCCATCTTCTTAACGAGTTCTTCTGCATACTTGGTGGGGTGGAGTTCAAGGAACGCCTGACCGAAGCAAGCGGAGAAGGTAGGAGTAGGTTCGGTGATGCCGCGCTCGGTACCTGCGAGTTTAGCGGTGAAACCGGAAAGGAAGTAGTACTGAGTCTGCTCGGGCGTAAGGATGGATACGGGAGGAAGTACGCCGAAGGCATCAGCGGAAAGGAAGATAACGTTCTTTGCGGCAGGTGCTGCGGAAACGGGGCGAACGATCTTCTCGATGTGGTTGATGGGGTAGGAAACACGGGTGTTTTCGGTTACGCTCTTATCAGCGAAGTCGATCTTGCCGTTCTCGTCGAGAGTAACGTTTTCAAGAAGAGCGTTGCGCTTGATGGCGTTGTAGATGTCGGGTTCGGAATCCTTATCAAGGTTAATGACCTTTGCATAGCATCCGCCCTCGAAGTTGAACACGCCGTTGTCGTCCCAGCCATGCTCGTCGTCGCCGATGAGAAGACGCTTGGGATCGGTGGAAAGAGTGGTTTTACCGGTTCCGGAAAGACCGAAGAATACGGCGGTGTTTTCACCGTTCATATCGGTGTTCGCGGAGCAGTGCATGGAAGCGATGCCCTTGAGAGGGAGGTAGTAGTTCATCATGGAGAACATACCCTTCTTCATCTCTCCGCCGTACCAGGTGTTGATGATGACCTGCTCGCGGCTGGTGATGTTGAAGACAACGGCGGTCTCGGAGTTCAGACCGAGTTCCTTGTAGTTCTCAACCTTTGCCTTGGATGCGTTGTAAACAACGAAATCAGGCTCGAAGTTCTTGAGTTCTTCTTCGGTGGGAACGATGAACATATTTTTAATGAAGTGTGCCTGCCATGCTACTTCAACGATGAAGCGGACAGCCATACGGGTGTCTTTGTTTGCGCCGCAGAAAGCATCAACGACGAACAGACGCTTGCCGCAAAGTTCTTTGACGGCGATTTCCTTCACTGCCTTCCAAGTTTCTTCGGAAGCGGGGTGGTTATCGTTCTTGTAGCCTTCGGTGGTCCACCAAACGGTGTCCTTGGAGTTTTCATCCATAACGATGAATTTATCCTTGGGGGAACGTCCGGTGTAGATACCGGTCATAACGTTAACGGCGCCGAGTTCGGAAACCTGACCTTTTTCGTAACCGACAAGACCTTCCTTTGTTTCTTCTGCAAAGAGATCTTCGTAGGTGGGGTTGTGTACGATTTCGGTAACACCGGTGATGCCGTACTTGGTCAAATCGAGTTTAGCCATAGTGTGAAACCTCTCTTTTATATGTTATTTTTTTATTGATTCTAAAAAAGGACCAACTTTCACCGAATATATTGTACTACAAAACGGCAAGGGTGTCAAGTGTTTTTTTGAGGTTTTTCGGAAAGATTCTCCGGGCTTTGACATTTGAGAGAAAATGTGATAGAATAGAAGAAAAAAGAAAAGAGAATTCCCATGCTGACATTGGAAAAAGGCAGACCGGCATCTACGGACGGCAGACAGGAAAAGGAAATCGCCGTCTACGACTTTTTGGATAAACTCTCCGTTTCCTACGAGAGAGTGGATCACGAACCCGCGTTCACGATGGAGGCGTGCGAGGAGATCGACGCGCTCCTGTCCCCCGCCGCCCATTGCAAGAATCTGTTTCTCTGCAACGCGCAGAAAACGGACTTTTATCTTCTTATGATCCGCGCGGATAAAAAGTTCCGCACAAAAGAGATCTCCTCGCAGATCGGCTCGTCCAGACTGTCTTTCGGACCGGAAGAGTATCTTCTCGAATTTTTGAATATCACGCCCGGTGCCGTCAGCGTCATGGGATTGATGAACGATAAGGCGCACCGTGTCCGTTTGCTCATCGACCGCGATCTTCTGGCACAGGATGCCGTCGGTGTCCACCCCTGTGTCAATACGGCGTCCCTACGGATTTCCGTTTCGGATCTGACCGAAAAATTCCTCCCCGCCGTCGATCACGGGTTCTTGCCCGTCGTCCTCACGGCAGACACTATTTAATTTCAGAAGGAGAACCACTATGCAGGAAATCAAATGCCCTAAATGCGGAGAAGTCTTTCAGGTCGATGAGAGCGGTTACGCGCAGATCGCGCAGCAGGTGCGCGACGCGGAGTTTGAGAAGGAACTGTCCGCACGCCTCTCGGAGTTGGAAGAAAAGCAGAAAACCGGTTTGGAACTCGTAAAACTTGAGAGCGAGCGCAGAGCGGAAAGCGACCTCAAAGCCAAGGACAATACCATCGCGGAATACCGCTTGGAGATCGAGCGGCTGAAAGCGAAGATCGCCGAGAGCGACAATGCCCGCGCGTTGGCGCTGAAACAGGCGGATCTCGAAAAGACGGCGCAGATCTCCGAGAAAGAAAACCGTATTCTGGAACTTCAAGGGCAGATCAATGCCAAGGACGCCGAGGTGCAGGTGAAGGCACAGGCGATGCGCGAAAGTTACGAAAAGCAACTTCGCGACAAGGACGAACTCGTGGAATACTACCGCGATTTCAAGGCGCGTCAGTCGACCAAGATGATCGGCGAAAGTCTGGAAGTCCACTGCATGTCCGAGTTCAACAAGATCCGGATGGCGGCTTTCCCGAACGCCTATTTTGAAAAAGACAACGACGCCAGAACCGGAAGTAAGGGCGACTTCATCTTCCGTGAACACGGCGAGGACGGCACAGAGTTCATCTCCATCATGTTCGAAATGAAAAATGAGATGGACGAAACCGCTACCAAACATAAAAACGAAGATTTCTTCAAGGAACTCGATCGCGACCGCAGAGAAAAAGGGTGCGAGTACGCCGTTCTCGTTTCGCTCCTTGAAGGGGACAACGAACTGTATAACAACGGCATTGTGGACGTTTCCTATCGCTACGAAAAGATGTTCGTCATCCGCCCGCAGTTCTTCATTCCGATGATCTCACTGCTCCGCAACGCGGCGCTGAATTCTCTGAAATACCGTCAGGAACTCGCCATCGTCCGCAATCAGCAGATCGACCTTTTGCACTTTGAAGAGAATATGGAAACCTTCAAAGAGGGGTTTGCCCGCAACTACCGCATTGCGAACGAGAAGTTCAACACCGCGATCGAGGAGATCGACAAGACCATTGCGCACTTGCAGAAAACCAAGGAAGCGCTCCTCTCCTCCGAGAACAATCTCCGCCTTGCCAACGACAAAGCCGAGGATCTCTCCATCAAGAAACTCACCAAAAACGCCCCCTCCGTCAAAGCGATGTTTGATGAGTTGAGAAAAGAAGATTAAAAGACTTGATTTGTTCTTTACATTATGGTATACTGAAAGAAAAATGGAGGCCCTTATGGCATGTAATTGTTGTGGCGCGGAAAGCGGAAAGTTCTTTCTGTGTTTTAAGTGTAAGACTTTGAAGGATGAGGGAAAAATCGAAAAATGCGCCGAATGCGGAAAGTGGCATAAAGTCGGAGAGCCGTGTGCTTGTAAAAAAGAAACAACTCCTGCGCCGATAAAACCCGCGACGGTGGTCAAGACCGTTCCCGCCGAAAAAACAGCCAAACATGTGCTTGGAAACGGTACGTGCATCGTATGTGGAGAAGCGGCACCAAACGGCTACTTGTGCAGAGATTGCTATTATGAAATGCGCGACTACAAAGAGGCGTTTGACAAGAACTCCAAGTCTTTCGATATGAAAGATTATTATTACAATTTGAGATCGAACATCTATCGGATGAAAACGTTTGATTTCGTGAAGAGCAATTGTAATAAATTGATGGCGATCGCGAATTTCGTTTCCGAAATGTTCCGCGATTCTTCCTTGACGGATAGAGTAGCAAACGACATAAACGATTTGATTGCTTCGAAAAAGCCGAAGGAAGAAGAGAAAGAAAAAGTATCCGAGGAAACGATTTCCAAAGACAGTCACAAAGAGGAATTGCGTAGAACGTGCGACGGTCATTACGTAAAGAGCGACCCCGAAGTCATTATTGACGATATTCTTTACAATTCAAGAATTGTGCATTGCTATGAGAAAAAGGTGCCGATTGATTCAGATGAACCGGCAGTAACGTGCGATTGGTTCATTCCCGTAACTGACGGTCGGCATGGAATTTACATCGAGTATTGGGGCATGAATACCAAGGATTATCTGGCAAACAAAGAGAGGAAAAAAGCATCTTACAAAAAGCACGATATACCTTTGATAGAAATCGAAAAAGATGATTATCGGGATCGCCAGAATTTGGAATACAGAATCATTGACGAATTGAATCATCTTGCGGAAAAATATTACGGAGTCAGGAATTTTCAAAAATAAGAAACAGGGCATCCTGATAATAGGGATGCCCATTTTCAGGATATGGAATATTTGGATATTGTAGATAAAAACGGCGTGCCGACAGGGACGACCGTGGAGAGAAAAACGGCACACAGAGAGGGCGTCCGTCACAGAACGGCGCACGTTTGGGTAGTGCGTCAAGGCGCCGGCGGATGGGAGATCCTTCTTCAAAAACGCGCGCTATCGAAAGAGTCCTTCCCCGGTTGTTTCGACACTTCCTCGGCGGGACATATCACGGCAGGGGACGAGCCGCTTTCCTCCGCGATGCGCGAACTTTATGAGGAACTCGGCATCTGCGCGGAGCCGTCCGACTTGCCTTTTGTCGGCACGTTCGACATTGAATACGACAAAGAATTTTACGGCGCAATGTTCCGCGACAGAGAAGTCGCGTTCGTCTATTGCTATCGCAAACCCGTTGAAATTGACAAGTTAACTTTACAAATCGAGGAAGTTGACAGCGTAAAATGGTTTTCTCTCACGGAAGTTCTACGCGAGAAAGAAGCGCATAACCATACGTTCTGCGTTCCGATCGACTCGCTGAAACTGATGGATTCCTATCTTGCAAAACTGCCGAAGGAGGACGTTTGACGATGAGATCACAGACGGATCTTTCCGTGATCCTTGCTCCCGGCGGGGATGCGGCAGAGGCGGAAGCGCTCGCGGGCAAACTCGGTGTTTCGCTTGCCATCGGGGAAGTCGCCGACGTTCTGCCCGAAGGCGGTGTCGCTCTTGTCTTTTGCGCCGACGGTGTTGTACTCACCGACGGCAGTATGAATATCGCGGGAGATTTCTCGAAACTCGCGCCCCGTTGCACCCCCTCCAACCTCTCGTCGGAAATGCTCGTCCGCGCCGTGAAGATCAAGGGACTTGACCGTCCGGCGGAAGTGATCGACGCGACGGCGGGGTTGGGCGAGGATTCCTTCTTGCTTGCCGCGGCGGGATGCCGCGTCCGTATGTTTGAATACGATCCCGTCATTTCTGCGCTGCTCTCCGATGCGCTCCGCCGTGCAAAGAACGATCCCGGACTTTCCGCGATCGCCTCCCGAATGGAACTTGTCTGCGCGGACAGTACCGAGGCACTCCCCGAAATCTCTCCCGCACCCGACGTCGTTCTGCTCGATCCCATGTTCCCCGAACGGCAGAAGAGCGGGCTTGTGAAAAAGAAGTTCCAACTCATTCACCGCATTGAGGCACCCTGCGATGCCGAGGAGAAATTGCTCCTTGCCGCAAAGGCGGCGCACCCGCGGAAAATCGTCATCAAGCGCCCTGCGAAGGGCGGACTTTTGGCAAATGCCAAGCCGAGTTACTCTCTTTCGGGCAAAGCCATCCGTTATGACGTACTCGTTTTATAAGCGGGATCGGAGGAGAATTACTCAATCAAACAGAAAGCGGCGGACGCCCTTGTTTCCGCCCTTTTTTCATTTTTCAACAAACCGTGAATTATGAAATATTATGAAATACTGTTGACAAATCGTGCGTATTCTTTTATAATAAGGCATCTTTTTCAGTAAAAATGACGTCATTTGCAGCCCGCTGAAAGGTACGGTTACCCATTTGAAACCCAACAAGTATTACAAAAAACCGGGTCAGATCTCTTACCGTCTTGCCCGCATTGCATCCTTTGTTTTACGCAAACGCTGGTTCCATACGAAAGTTGTCAGAAACGAAGTGCGCAAGGCGAAAGGCGCTTTCGTTCTTATCGCAAATCATCAGTGCGCCCTCGATTTCGTCAATCTGATCGGTCTTACTTCACGCCGGATGACGTTCGTTCTGAGCGACGCTTTTTATCAGACGCTCCCCATCCCGCACGTTTTGAACGCGATGCACCCCATCCATAAACAGCAGTTCGCCACCACGCCCTCCGATCTCCGCAAGATGAAAGAGGTCATTCATCAGAATCAGGGACTTGTCATTTTCCCTGCCGGACTGATGAGCGAGGACGGACTCTCCACCCCGATCCCGCAATCCACCTACGATTTTCTGAAATGGCTCGGCGCGGACGTGTACGTCGCGAGAAGTGAGGGCGGTTACTTCGTGATGCCGAAATGGTCGAAGAAAGTCCGTCCCGGCAAAACCTACATGGATGCCTTTCAACTGTTCTCCAAAGAGGAACTCGCCGAAGCGACCGCGGAGGAAGTCAAACGCCGCACGGATGAGGCGTTGCTCTTTGATGCCTACCGCGACCAGGCGGCACACCCCGTTCTCTATCACGGAGGCGAGGATATCGACGGACTTGAAAACGTCCTCTACCGTTGCCCCGGCTGCGGCACCGAGTTCTCCATTTCCTGCCGTGAAAAGCGCAAACTCGTCTGCTCGTCCTGCGGATTTACCGCAAACAGTGATGCCTACGGCATTCTTCATGATAACAAGGGCAGAACCCTGTATCCCTCCGATTGGAGCCGCGAGATCTTCCGTTTCGTCAAGGAGAAACTCCGTTTGCATCCGGAGGAAGCCCTCTGTACGCCGGCGACCGTCTGTCTTGTGGATAAGAAACACCACAAATTCGCCGAGGCGGGTAAGGTTCAACTGACCCTCGACCGTATGGCGTTCACCCTCGACGGCATCCTGCACGGAACGCCGTTCCATCAGAGCGTGTCCCTCGCCTCACTTCCCATGTTGCCTTTCTCGCCGGGACGGTATATCGAGATCCAGAGCGGATCGACTACCTACCGTTGCTTCCCGGAGGACGGCAGAATGGCGCAGAAATTCATCAACTACGTCAAGGCATTCTTTGAAATGCGCTTCCCTGAGAAAGCCACTTCCGCCGATCCCGTTCCCGCTTCCACGGTAGCGAGTATCGCCGCAGTAAATCAATAAAAAACAGCGTTCGTCCTTCGGGACGAACGCTGTTTTTTTTTATTCTGTGATATGATTCATTAAAACAAGGTCGAATTCATCGAAAAGATGAGGTTCCGGACGGCAAAGGGCTTCGGCTCTTTTGAAAATCGCCGTGGATTTTTCGATCGTGGGGCAGTCCTTTTTCTCCGCGAAGGCGGGTTGGAGATTGACGGCGGATTGGAGATAACCGTCAAAGATCTCTTCGTCCGTCGCCTTGAGGTGACGTTGGATCAGATAGGAGATCATCGCCGTTCTGTCTTTTCCCCACATGCAATGGATCAGAATATGACCGTCATAGCGGTTGTAGATCTTCAGCGCGCGGATCATTTCTTTGCGGTAAAGTGTCTTGAAAGAATAGTAATAAAAATCTCCGATCGCTTCGTTCCGGCGGAACTCGTCGTCCCCCGCGCCGGTACTGTCGATGAACGCGGAGAGATCGAAGTCGATATCGTCGATCGGCACGTTGAAATATTCGATCCCGCACTCCGAAAGATAGGGGTTCGGGATTTCGTCTTTCAGACGGCGAAGGTCGATCACGGCGCGTACACCGAGAGCGTAAAGCCGCTCAATGTCGGATTTCGGACAGGCGTCGATCTGCTCGCTGCGCACGGTGACGGACGGCTTTCCTCCGGCTTGAATGAATCTTGTGTTCAAAGTGGAATCGAGTAAACTACCCATGGCAAGTCCTCTTTTCGGATAATAAAAAGAGTGTCCACTGCGGATTGAGCGATGAACACTCTATGGTCGGAGTGAGGTGATTCGAACACCCGACCTCTTGGTCCCGAACCAAGCGCTCTACCAAGCTGAGCCACACCCCGAAACTAATCAATAACGGATCATTGGATTCCCGCACTCGCGATCCGAAACGAGCGCCCGTAGGGCGCGAACACGCCGTCGCATAGTCGCCTCGGCTTCTGATCACAGATAAAAAGACCGATGCTCCTTGCTCTCGGCTTTTCCTTCGAAAAAACAGTTATCAACTGTTTTGTTCTCGGAAACTACCAAGCTGAGCCACACCCCGAAACTAATTCCACCGAAAAACATTTGCTTTGTTCCGGCGAAAAACACTGTGATTTTCTTCACAGCGGACATTATTATATCACACAAACGGCGGTTTGTCAATTCATTTTCCGGGATTTTACCGAAAAAGTTTCGACAATCGGGACTAACCGCCGCAATGGCGTTTTCTTCCTTTGCCGGCATCCTTTTCACTGACAAGGCGATAACTCTCGTCAACCAAAGAAAGAAGAAGGTCAAAGTCGAGCGTGCCGATCAGCGCCACAGAGATCCAAAGTTTCTTGTTCATGTGGTAACATGTAAAGAAATATTTACTGTCTATCAGCGATCTGATCTTCTCTTCCGGCAGTTTGATGTTGAGGACGTCGACTCTTTCGTCCGACGGAACGCCGAGACGGCGGTAGGCGATATTCATCACGATGCCGTACCATTTTCCCGACGGGGTGCGTAAAACCGCCGTATCTCCGTCGCCGTCGAAAGGGTGATCGGGGACGGTTCCGTATCTTTCTTCGAGCGCGGTGAACAGACGGAGTTTCACGCTCACGGGAACGAAACACGCGTCCTTGATCCTCTCCATCAGTTCTTCCGCACGGTTGCGGAGCCGCTCGGCAAACGCGTTTCCGTCGTGAACGTCGAACAACGTGTACTGCTCGTCAAACGCCGTGTCGATCGCGTGGATCTCGGCGGTTTTCTCTGTGGGGTTCAATATGACCGAAAGACGGATTCCCTCCGCTTCTTTATCCTCGAATACGGCGGTTTCTCCTTGAAAACGGAAGCCGAAATCCAACGCTTTTTCCGTCCGCAAGGCGTAACTTTCGAACAAATGCGAAAATCTCATGGCTTCCTCCTCGTTTTTGGATTAAGGCAGATTGTCGGTGTGGACGTCCGTATCCGTTGTGGCGGCGTTGTCGCGGACGATCAGTCCTTCATTTTCTCCGCGGAGCAGAATATTCTCCGTGATCGCGCCATCCGTCGGGCTCAAAGCACACGCCCTTGATCGTGGCACCGTAAGAGCCGGAAATATTGAGCAGAGCGTCGCCTGTCGGATCCTTGAGAACGAGGACGGAGGCACCGGAATAGTTGCCGAAAGCCGGTGTTCCGATCAGGGACACGCCATGCCCCTTCAAATGCAGTTCCGAAACGGCAAATCTGCCGGTGGGGATCTCCACGGTTCCCATACAGTCTGCGGCGGCATCCATCGCTTCCTGCACCGCGCGGGTGCAATCGGTCGCGCCGTCCGGGACCGCTCCGAAGTCGGTAATTCTGAATACAGTGCGTTCTGTCATAAAGTCCTCCGATTTATCATTACCCCTATTATAGGCAATCCGCAGGAAAAAGTCAATCGGGGATGGAAAAAACACGGACGGATTTCTCTTTTTCCTCTTGTATTTTCGCTATATATATGATAGAATGAAGTCAATTAAGGACTAAGGAGTACCCTATGCTTTCGAGAGTTTATACCTCAGGTATTTTCGGCATTGAAGGATTTGAAGTCACCGTAGAATGCAGTGCTTGGGAGAGGATCCCGAAATTCGAACTTGTCGGTTTGCCCGATGCCGCCGTCAAGGAGGCGAAAGACCGCGTCCGTTCCGCGTGTGAAAATTCGGGGTATAAGTTCCCCGCGCTGGATATGATCCTGAACCTCGCCCCCGCCGACAGAAGAAAAGAAGGAAGTGCCTTCGACCTCGCGATCCTTTGCGCCGTTTTGCAATGCGACGGCGTGATCCCGCGCTCGATGGACTTCGGCGATAAATGCATCATCGGCGAACTCTCTCTGTCCGGTGAAGTCCGTGCGGTCGGCGGTGTCCTCCCCATGTGCGTTTCCGCGAGAGAAGCGGGAAAGCGCGAGATCTACGTTCCGATGCAAAACGTCGGAGAAGCCGCCGTCGTGGAGGGCATCCGCGTGTACGGGGTTCCGAACGCGAGAGCGCTGGTAGATCACCTGCGCGGTGCGAAACCCCTCACCCCCGCGATCCCGACAGGGCATACCTTCTCCCTTTCCGCACACGCAGGAATCGGCGATTTCTCGGAAGTCCGCGGACAGTACAAAGCCAAACGCGCCCTCGAAGTCGCGGCGGCAGGCGGACATAACGTGCTGATGATCGGTCCTCCCGGTTCGGGAAAATCCATGCTCGCCAAACGTCTGCCCGGTATTCTGCCGGATCTGACCTTCGACGAGGCGATCGAAACGACAAAGATACATTCCGTCATGGGAATTCTGAAAAGCGACCTCGTCACCGAGCGTCCCTTCCGCTCTCCTCACCACACCGTCAGCCCTGCGGGGCTTGTCGGCGGCGGTACGGTACCGAAACCCGGTGAGATCTCCTTGGCGCATAACGGCGTGTTGTTCCTTGACGAACTTCCCGAATTCCCGAAAAGCGTTACCGAGGCGCTTCGTCAACCCATCGAGGACGGCACTGTCACGGTGACGAGAGCCGCTTCCAAGCTGACCTTCCCGTCGAGTTTCATGCTCGTCTGCGCGATGAACCCCTGCCGTTGCGGTTACTTCGGCGATCCGACACACACTTGCACCTGCACCCCTGCCGCCGTTCAGAAATACCTTGAACGCATCAGCGGGCCCCTGCTTGACCGTATCGACATCGAGATCGAACTTCCGTCGGTTACTTACGACGAGATCTCCGGCAGAGCGGAACGCGGGGAACCGTCGAGCGAGATCCGCGCGAGAGTCAACGAGGCAAGAGCGTTCGCCGCGGAGCGGTTGAAACGCGGCGGAGATTTCCCCGACGTCCTCAACGCGAACCTTACACCCGGCATGTTGCCCAAATACTGCAACCTCACGCCCGAAGCCGAGCAGATGATGAAGAACGCTTTTGAAAAACTCGGTCTTTCGGCAAGAGGACACGACAGGATCCTGCGCGTGGCGAGAACCGTCGCGGATCTTGACGGTTCGGACGTCATCACGGATGAACATATCGCGGAAGCCGTCGGCTACCGCACGCTTGACAGAAAATATTGGAAACGCAAATAATACATTATCATACATTTACAGTATCACTAAGGAGAATCTATGTTTTCTCATCAGTTTATTCAGGCAAATAATCGCCTCTGCGATTTTGAAAATTTTGAGCCTGCTCCCTATTTCCGCAAGGAATTCACTCTGGATTTTGTTCCCGAAACGGCAAAGATCACCGTTGCCGGTCTCGGCTTTTATGAACTGACCGTCAACGGCACGCCGGTAACGAAGGGCATCCTCGCCCCCTACATCAGCAACCCTGCCGACATCGTTTACTACGACGAGTACGAGATCGCGCCTCACCTTGTCAAAGGGAAAAACTGTATCGGATTGCTCCTCGGAAACGGAATGAGAAACGCTTTCGGCGGATTCGTCTGGGACTTTGAAAAAGCGCTTTTCCGCGGCCCCGTGTGCCTTGCGCTCTCGCTTGAAGCCGAGGGGGAAGGCAAGACCTTTGCGATGGAGGCGGACGAGAGTTTCAGAACCCATCCTTCTCCCGTGATCTTCAACGATCTTCGTATGGGATGCCGTTACGATGCCCGCATGGAAATTCCGGGATGGGATAAAGTCGGGTTTGACGATTCCGATTGGAAACCTGCCGAACGCACGGTGCCTCCCACCGGAGAACCCCGACTTTGTACGGTCGAACCCATCGTTCTGCGCGAAGAGCGCAAACCTGTGAAGATCGAGCATTTCGACGAACTCGCTTTCGCTCACGAGTCCGTGTTGCAGAACGCGAAACCTTTCCCGCAGACGGTGCGCAAGAACGTGTACGTGTACGATTTCGGCGTGAACGACGCGGGACTTTCGGTTCTTCATATCCACGGCAAACCGGGACAGAAGATCACGATCCGCCACGGTGAGTTCAACCAGGGAGGACAGTTCTCCGAATCGACCACTATTTTCATCCGTCCCGGTTTCACCGACCGATACCTTGAATTCGGTCAGCGCGACGAGTATATCTGCCGCGGCGGGGACGAAACCTTCGTTCCGAAATTCAAATACGACGGCTTTCGCTATCTGTTCGTCGAGGGACTTACGCCGGAACAGGCGACCGAGGATGCTTTCACCTTCCGGATCATGGGTTCGGCGATCGCCGAACGCGGCGGATTCTCTTCCTCCGATGAAACGCTCAATACGCTTGCGGAAATGGCGAAGCGCTCCGACCGCGCGAACTTCTACTATTTCCCCACCGATTGCCCTCACAGAGAAAAGAACGGGTGGACGGGCGACGCTTCGATGGCTGCCGAGCATATGCTCCTGCACATGAAAGCCGAAACGAGTCTTACCGAGTGGCTCCGCAACATCTGCAAAGCGCAGAACGGCGAGGGCGCACTTCCCGGCATCGTTCCGACGGGCGGCTGGGGCTTCGAATGGGGCAACGGTCCCACTTGGGATTCCGTTCTGTTCAACCTTCCGCTTGAGATCTACCGTCACACGGGCGACAAATCGGTCATTCTCGAAAACCTGCCGGCAATGCTGAAATACCTCTCCTATTCCACTACGAAAAAGGACGCGGACGGACTTTGCGCATACGGTCTCGGTGACTGGGTGGATCCCTTCGAGTACCTTACGGGAAAGATCGCGTCGCCTCTGAAACTGACGGATACCGTCATGCTGTACCTCAACGCGAAAAAGGCGGCGTTCCTCTTCCGTGAAGCGGGCAGGATCCCCGAAGCGGAGTTCGCACAAAGAATCGCGGAGGATTACAGAAACGCCGTCCGTGAGCATCTGATCGACCGCGAAACGCTTACGGTCGCCGGAGATTGCCAGACTTCGCAGACCTTCGCTCTCGCTGCCGGTATCTTCAACAAAGACGAAGAAGAAAAAGCGGCAAAACGTCTTGTGGAGATCATTCACCGCGACGGGGATGAAAACCATTGCGGCATGATCGGCGTGCGGCATATCTTCCACGTTCTGAATTCGATCGGCGAAACCGATCTCGGTTACCGTATGCTGACGAGCAAAGAGCGCACGGGTTACGGTTCGATGGTCGCCCGCGGATTGACGACGTTGGCGGAGAACTTCTATTTTGAAGACGGATCGGATTGCGGTTCGCAGGATCACCACTTCCTCGGCGACTTCTTCTCGGTGTTCATACAGGAATACGCGGGATTGAAGCCGAACCCCACCTATCGTGATCCGGACTCCTTCGAGATCTCGCCGGTGTTCCCCGAAGCACTCGCTTTCGCCGAAGCGTATTATAAAGGAAGGCACGGAAAACTCGCCGTCGAGTGGCACCGCGCGGACGGCGGAATCGACCTTTGCGTTACGGTTCCCGAAGGAATGCACGGCGCGCTCGTTCTGCCGAAAGGATACGAAACGGACGGCGCATCCGACCTCTCTTCCGGCGTGAGAAAATACTTCGTCAAGCACGTGTAAAAACCGACGCAAACCCCATTGACAGACCGAGAAATATAAAAATTACTTGACAAACAGGTTCGTTTTGAGTAAAATAGTATTTAGCGTGTCTTTGAAAAACGCGTTTTCAGTCAATAGAAATCGGGGTTTGCCGACGGTTTCGGCAAGTATTTATAATGTCATTTTGGTACAGATTGTTGATCTGTCTGATTGCCGGCGCAGGTGCCGGATTCGGTACAGGTTTCGCGGGAATGAGCGCCGCGGCAGTCATTTCGCCTATGCTCTCCGCGTTTTTGGGACTCCGTCCCTATGAGGCCATCGGTATCGCACTCGCCTCCGACGTGTTCGCGAGTGGTATTTCCGCTTGGATCTACGCAAGAAAAAAGAATATTGATGTCAAGAACGGCAGTCTGATGCTCGGCGTCATTCTCCTGTTCACCATGCTCGGCAGTTATCTCGGCGATAAGATCCCGGAGAACACGATGGGCAGTGCCACAACGCTCATGACTTTCATTCTCGGTATTCGCTTCCTCATCAATCCCGTCAGAACGACGAAAGAGAACATGCTCGCCGTCAGTAAGAAACGCCGCATCATCGGCTCTGTCGTGATGGGAATACTGATCGGTTTCATCTGCGGATTCGTCGGCGCAGGCGGCGGACTCATGATGCTCTTCGCTCTCACAGCCGTGCTCGGTTACGAATTGAAAACCGCCGTCGGTACGAGCGTGTTCATTATGACCTTTACCGCACTGACGGGCGCGGTGAGCCATTTCGCGATCGGCGGTATGCCGGAAATGCTCGACCTTGTGCTTTGCGTGATCTTCACGTTCCTCTTTGCGCAGATCGCTTCCATGATCGCAAACCGCTCGAAACCCATGACGTTGAATGCGGTGACGGGTTGCATTTTGCTTGCCCTCGGTCTGACGATCGTTTTCGTTCAATCCATACCGTAAAAAAGCCGGTTTTTCCGGCGCATAACATCGGTTGGTTTTCGTCGGCTAATGTACTTAAAAAGACGGTTTTTACACCGTCTTTTTTTGATTGCATTTTTCTTGCTTTTTGATTACGGATGTGCTATAATTAACAAAAAGCACTGGAAGGATGTTGCTATGAGAAACGAAAAACTGACTGTCAATCCCGCGGAAAAACGCGGAAAGATCCGTCCGATGAACGGTGTCGGCGGTGGCCCCGTTACCGCAAATATGGCGTATGACGCCTCCGAGTGGTTCCGAGAGGCGAAGATCCCGTTCTGCAGAACGCACGACATCGAATATCCGTACGGTTCCGGCGAATACGTGGATATCCACAACCTGTTCCCCGATTTCGAAAAGGACGAAAACGATCCCGCAAACTATAATTTCATTCTGACCGATGCCTACATGAAGAACATCGACGCGGTGGGCGCGAAACCCCTTTACCGTCTCGGCACGACCATTGAACACGCACCGATCAAACGCTATATCCATCCGCCGAAAGACTTTGAAAAATGGGGACGTATCTGTTCCCGCATCATCGCCCACTACAACGAGGGATGGGGCGACGGTTTCCGCCTCGGTATCGAGTATTGGGAGATCTGGAACGAGCCGGACATCTCGCCCTGCTGGACGGGAACGCACGAGCAGATCGTCGATCTGTACGAGGCGGCATCGAAGATCATCAAGCGCGAACATCCCGACGTGAAGATCGGCGGTCTTGCTTTCGCCAACGCGAAAACGCCCTTGATCGACCTGTTTCTGACGCGTGTCGTTGAAAAGAAACTGCCTCTCGACTTCCTGTCGTGGCACGGCTACGTGCATCTTCCTTCGCAGACCTCCGAGTGCGCGGGGATCATTCGCGACAAACTGAAACAGTACGGACTTGAAGGCGTTGAGAGCGTTTACGACGAGTGGAACTACGTCATGGGTTGGGGTTCTCAAATTGAAAAGAGCATTGAGTTCCATTACACCCCCGGAGAAGCCGCGTTTATGGGAGCGATGACGACGTCGCACGACGAGGGAATCGACGTTTCCTGTTACTACGACGTGCAGATGCTGATGGAACGCGTATGGAACGGGGTGTTCGGCGTGGGCCCCCGTTCGGGACACGGAACGGAAGGTCAGACCGTCAAACCCCTGCCCGGTTACTATGCGCTGAAATATTGGGGCGAACTCTCCGGCATGACCGAGATCGCAAAAGCCTGCACCTCGGACGACGTCTACGCGACGGCGGCAATTTCGGACGACGGCAAGACGGTCAAAGTGCTGATCAGCCACTTCGCCGACAAAGCCGGTTTCGGAAACGTACCGCCCGAAAAAAAGACCTTGACGTTTGACATCGACGGCAAATACAAAATGAAATCCGCCGTGATCACCGACCGCTTCGCCGAGAACTATACGGCAAAGTGGCAGGACGGCGACCTTTTGCTGAACGGATACGCGATCGCTCTCGTTACGTTTGAGAAGTCGGAATAACGAAAAAGCAAACAAAGATTTACAAAACGGCTGGCTTTATGAAAACGAAAAGCATCGAGAAACCCGCATTCTCCGTGATCGGAAAACTCGGATTGACGGACGGAAAAGAGGGGTTTGTCGCCACTTTTTGGCAGGAGGCGAACGCTCACTTCGGGGAGATCTCACCGCTTGTGAAGCGGAATGAAAAGGGTGTCCCCGTCGGCTTTTACGGCGCGATGAGCGACAGAGAAATGAAGTTTCTCCCGTGGCAGAACGACTTTTCGGAAGCTGTTTCCTTTGTTTTTCCTGCTGATTTTTTATTGACAGATTATTGACATTTTTCAAAATCAT
>JAKSPH010000021.1 GCA_024404975.1 Clostridia bacterium
AAATGCGTGATGCCGGAATACGAGTTTGTCGGCACGCTCCGCAACGCGGATCTCACCGGCGAGGGGTGTTTCATCGCTTTCCGCAAAGACGATTTCGTTTTGCTTTCGCTTGATACGTTCTGGCTCTCGCCGACACCCGCCGTACCGGGTTCCCGCTTTGAGGAACAGAGCAAATATCCGAGGATCTGCGTTGCCGCTTACCTTTATCACAAAGAATCGGGTAAATTCCTGTGGGTATACGACGCGCATCTCGATCATATTTCCGAATCCGCGCGGGTTCTCGGCATGAAGTGCCTGCTTGCCAGAATGAAAGAGAACAACGCGAGAAATCCCGCACCGACCTTCCTGCTCGGCGACTTCAATACCCGTCCCGGAACGGACACGCTCCACCTGATCGAATCGACCGCGGAACCCGCACTGACGGAACTGACCGCGTCCGTCCCCGGCACGTTCCACAACTTCGGAAAAGAAACCGACAATCCGAGAAAGATCGACTATATCTACGCTTCCGGCGAGGTCAAGGCGGAAAACGTCTGCACCGTGGAAACCTGCAAGGACGGCATCTTCCTCTCCGACCACTATCCCGTCGCGGCAAATTTTACTTTCTGAAGGTAACCGATGGAACTGTTAAAAGCCTTTGAGTGTGAATGCGGGAAGATCCACGACGCCGCCGTCGAGGAAGCCCTCGTCGGAGAGGGGATGCTCTATTCCCTGCCCGAAATGCTGACGGACTATTCGATCCGCCGTCCCTTTATCCTTTCTGACAAAAATACCGAGCGCGCCGCCGGAGAACGCGTCAAAGGCATTCTCTCCGAATGCGGTTTTGCCTATGCGGAATACGTCTTTCCCGAAAGCCCGAAACCGGACGAACGCGCCGTCGGCAGTGTGATGATGCGTTTTGACAACACCTGCGATTGCGTGTTGACGGTCGGTTCCGGCGTGCTGAACGATCTCGGAAAACTCACCGCCTCGGTGGCGGGGCTTCCGTATTTTCTCGTTGCCACCGCGGCGAGTATGGACGGATTCGCTTCCGACACGTCCGCTATGGAGCGGGACGGATGGAAAGTTTCGCTCAAAACGAAATGCGCGACCGCCGTCATCGGCGACACGGATGTTCTTTCCGCCGCGCCCGCGGACTACACCCGCGCGGGGATCGGCGATATGATGGCGAAGATCATCAGTCTTGCCGAGTGGAAGATCTCAAAGATCATCAACGGCGAATACTATTGCCGGCGTGTGGCGGACACGATGAAAGCCGCCATGTGGGATTGCCTCAACTTCGGAGAAGCGGCGCTTGCCGGTGACGCCGATGCCGTGGGAACGGTCTTTTCGGGACTTGTCCTCGGCGGTGTCTGCATGAACTACGCAGGGGTTTCCCGTCCGGCATCCGGCACGGAACACTACGTTTCCCACCTGTACGATATGCGCGGACTTGACAAGGGAACGCCCGTCAATTCGCACGGCGTGCAATGTGCGCTCGGCGTCAGACTTGCCGCCGCCGCTTACGAAAAACTCCGCGATCTGAAACCCGATCGGGAGAGCGCGCTTGCGTTCGTGAAGAACTTTGACCGCGAAGCGTGGTTTGCCGAACTCCGTGCTTTCGTCGGAAAAGCCGCCGAAAGTATGATCGCCGCCGAAACGGCTGATAAAAAATACGATCCCGCCTGTCACGAGGCGCGGCTCGAATCCATTCTCGCTCATTGGGACGAGATCAGGCAGGTCATCTGCGAGGATGTTCCGACGCTCGCCGAGACCGACGCTCTGCTCGATCGTTTCGGCTTGCCGAAAACGCCGGAAGAAGCCGGCATCGAAACCTTCTCTCCCGACCTTTTGCTGAAACTCTGCGCCGACGTGCGGAATAAATACATTCTCCCCCGTCTGATGTTCGATCTCGGCGTGCGTGACACGGTTTCCGTGGGAGGACTCTGGAAATGATCCGCGCGGTGATCTTCGATCTTGACGGCACGGTGCTGAACACCCTGACCGCCATCACGTATTTTGTAAATGAAACGATGGATTTTCTCGGACGGGAACACGTTTCCGAGGAAAGAGTGAAATATCTCGTCGGCAACGGGGCAAAACTGCTGATAGAACGCGCTCTTGCCGAAACGGGAGGATACGACGGCGAAACCTTCGACCGTGCGTATCGGTTCTATAATGAAAAATACAACGCCTCGCCGCGGGAAAAGACCGCCCCCTACGGCGGGATTCCCGAAATGCTCGCGGTTTTGCGTGAGCGCGGGGTGAAGATCGGCATTCTTTCCAACAAGCCGGAGAGTGCCGTCGTTCCTCTGTGCGAATACTTTTTCCCCGGATCGACGGATCTTGTGATGGGAGGGCGCTCCGGCGTTCCGCTCAAACCCGATCCGACGGCGGGAAAAGAAATGCTGCGGATGCTCGGCGTTTCCGCCGAAGAGTGCGTGTTTGTCGGCGATACCGCTGTGGACATCAGAACCGGACAGGCTCTCGGCACGGCGCTCACCGTCGGCGTCCTTTGGGGATTCCGCACGGAAGCCGAACTGATCGGAGCGAAGGCGGACAGGATCGTGTCCGATCCCATGCAGATCCCGGCGATCGTCGGATCAATTTGATTAAATTACTCTTACTGAGGAGGAGTTATGTATAATTACTGTGTCATTGGCGCCGGCGTGATCGGCGGAATGGTGGCAAGGGAACTCGAAAAGTACGACAGGTCCGTCGTTATCGTGGAAAAGGCGGGGGACGTCGCTATGGGTGCGACACGCGCGAATTCCGCGATCGTGCACGCCGGATTTGACGCGCATGAAGGATCGCTCAAAGCGAGATTCAACGTCCGCGGTTCCGTGATGATGGAATCCGTGGCAAAAGAACTCGGCGTAAAATATCAAAGAAACGGTTCTCTTGTCGTCGGCTTCTCGGATGAGGACAAAAAGACGCTCGAAGAACTGCTTGAGCGCGGAAAGAAGAACGGTGTGCGCGAACTCCGCCTTCTGGACCGCGAGGAGATCCTTGCGATCGAGCCGAACATCGGCGACGGCGTTACCTGCGCCCTGTTCGCACCGACCGGCGCGATCATCTGCCCTTACGAACTCTGCATGGCTTCCGTCGGAAACGCGATGGACAACGGTGCCGAACTCTGTCTGAACTTTGAAGTTTCCGCGATCGAAAAGACGGAAACCGGTTATAAACTCACCGCCGCCGACGGACGTACCGTGGAAGCGAAAACCGTCATCAACTGTGCCGGTGTGTACTCCGACGCGGTCGCCGCGATGGCGGGAGATACTTCCTTCACCGTCATTCCCCGCCGCGGAGAATATATGCTCCTCGACCGCGAGTGCGGTTCGCTCATCTCGCACACGGTGTTCCGTTGCCCCTCCAAAATGGGAAAAGGAATCCTCGTTTCCCCCACCGTGGACGGCAACCTTCTTCTCGGACCTACCGCCGAGAACCTCGAAGACAAAGAGGACACCGCGACGACGGCAAAGGGAATTTCCCTCGTCCGCACGCAGGCGGGCGAGCAAGTCAAAAACATCAATTTCGGTAAGGTGATCACCTCCTTCGCGGGACTTCGTTCCGTCGGCTCGACCGGCGACTTCATCATCAACGAAAAAGACGGCTTCATCAACTGTGCCGCCATCGAGAGCCCCGGACTTTCTTCCTCTCCGGCGATCGCCGAATACGTCGTTGAACTGATCCGCAAAGCGGGAGAAACCCTCACGCCCCGCAAAGATTTCATCGGCAAACGCGCTCCGCTCCACGCCTTCCGCGAAATGACCGAGGAACAAAAGAGCGAGGTCATCAAAAAAGATCCCGCCTACGCCCACGTCATCTGCCGTTGCGAAACGGTCAGCGAAGGCGAGATCCGCGCCGCCATCCGTCAGAATCCCAAGCCTCACGACATCGACGGCATCAAACGCCGTACCCGTGCCACGATGGGACGCTGCCAAGGCGGTTTCTGCACCCCCTATCTCGTCAGGATCCTCGCCGAAGAACTCGGAGTTCCCGAAACGGCGATCACGAAATTCGGCGGTAACTCTTATCTCAATCTCGGTTTGACGAAAAACAGAAAGTGAGCGGGATCATGGAAAAGATGAAAAAGAATCTGGTCATCGTCGGCGGAGGACCTGCCGGAATGGCGGCTGCCGTTGCCGCGTATGACAAGGGCGAGAGGGATATTCTCATTCTCGAACGCGATACCGCACTCGGCGGCATCCTGCGCCAGTGCATCCACAACGGCTTCGGACTTCACCGCTTCGGCGAAGAACTGACCGGCCCCGAATACGCCTACCGCTACGAGGCGATGGTAAAAGAGAGAAACATTGAATTTATGACCGATACGATGGTGATCGGGATCGACAGAGAACGCACCGTTACCGCGATGAACAAGGAACACGGTATTTTCCGCATTGAGGCGGGCGCGATCGTTCTGGCGATGGGTTGCCGCGAACGCCCGAAGGGCGCGTTCAACTTTGCGGGAACCGCGACCGCCGGCATCTACACCGCCGGCACGGCGCAGAAATTCGTCAATATGATGGGCATGATGCCCGGCAAAGAGGTGGTCATCCTCGGTTCCGGCGACATCGGACTGATCATGGCGCGCCGTATGACGCTCGAAGGCGCGAAGGTCAAGGCGGTCTGCGAACTGATGCCCTATTCCGGCGGACTTGCCCGCAACATCGAACAGTGTCTGCACGACTTCGATATTCCGCTTCTGCTCTCCCACACCGTCGTGGAGATCCACGGCAAAGACCGTCTGACGGCGGTTACGATCGCCGAAGTTGACGGCAGCCGCCGTCCCATCCCCGGCACGGAACAGACCATTCCCTGTGACACGCTCCTGCTCTCCTGCGGTCTGATTCCGGAGAACGAGCTGACACGGGGTGCCGGCATTGAAATGGACAGAGTGACGAACGGCGCGAAAGTCAACGCCGACCGCGAAACGGACGTTCCCGGCGTATTCGCCTGCGGAAACGTGCTTCACGTTCACGACCTTGTCGACTACGTTTCCGAGGAAGCGGCGATCGCGGGTGGCGCGGCAGTGAGATTCCTCCGCGGAGAAACGGAAGCGAACACGCTCATCGAACTCGCGACGGACGGAAAAGTGCGCTACACCGTTCCCGAACGCATCACAGAGATCAAGGAAACCAAAGTGTTCTTCCGCGTCGGCGACGTGTTCCGCGACAAGAAGATCGTCGTCAGAGCGGGAGATGAAGTTCTCCTCTCCAAAAAGAAACAGAAATTCGCACCGGGCGAAATGGAAACGGTGACTCTTCCCGCGGACGCGCTGCGCAAAGCGGAAGGCAAAACGCTCCGTTTCTCCATTGAGGATTGAAAGGAGACCGGAAGATGAAAGAAAGAAATCTTACCTGCATCGTTTGTCCGAGGGGCTGTTCTCTTACGGCGGTTCTCGACGGAGATAAAGTCGTGAGCGTTGTCGGCAACGCCTGCCCCCGCGGAAAGATCTACGCGGAAAAAGAATGTACCCACCCCGAACGGACGGTAACTTCCACCGTAAAGACCGCCGACGGCAGTGTCGTTCCCTGCAAAACTCGGACACCCGTGCCGAAAGAAAAGGTGTTCGACGTGATGAAAGAGATCAACGAAGTGACCGCGGGGAATGTTCTCCGCATCGGCGACACCGTCATTGAGAACGCGGCGGGTACCGGCGTTGACGTCGTGATCTGTGCAAACAAAGGTTGACATTTATTAAGAGAAAAAAGAAAGGAAAAAACATGGCAAAAGTATTCTTTACGAAAGATCTTTCACCCGAAGGCGTACTCCGTCTTTACGACGCGGTCGGCGGGCATCTGGAAGGAAAGGTCGCGGTAAAACTCCACTCCGGTGAAGCCGGAAACCAGAATTTCCTGAAACCCGATTTTTGGCGTCCCGTCATTGAGCGCGTCGGCGGTACCGTCGTTGAGTGCAACACCGCGTACAACGGACAGAGAAACACCACCGAAAAGCACGTCAAACTCCTCAAAAAACACGGCTGGTCGGAGGCGTTCGACGTGGATCTGATGGACGCGGAAGGCCCCGATGCCGTCTTGGAGATCCCGGACGGAAAGATCATCAGGAAAAACTACGTCGGCAAAAACCTTCTGAACTATGACTCCCTGCTTGTTCTCTCTCATTTCAAAGGCCATCCGATGGGCGGCTACGGCGGAGCGCTCAAACAACTCTCCATCGGAATCGCCTCCTCCTTCGGAAAGGCGTATATCCACGGTGCCGGCAATCCCGATGAGATCTGGACCGCGGATCACGACTCCTTCCTTTGCTCCATGGCGGACGCGGCGGCTTCGGTCGTCCGTCACTTTGACGGCAAAGCCGTGTATATCAACGTCATGAAGAACCTCTCCGTGGACTGTGACTGCTGCGCGAAAGCCGAGGATCCCTGCATGGGCGACGTCGGCATGCTCGCTTCCCTCGACCCCGTGGCGATCGACCGCGCGTGTCTTGACCTCGTTTACGCATCGAACGATCCCGGAAAAGCGCATTTCCTCGAACGCGTGGAAACGCGAAACGGCACGCTGACACCCAAAGCTGCCGCGGATCTCGGCATCGGCTCTCTCACTTACGAACTCATAAATCTTGACTTTTGAGTGGTGACATAACGCTTTTTATTCGCTGCCGTTCATCGGCATCCGCCCAAACTCGAAGAATGGCAGAAAAATGAGAACAAAAACATCCATCCAAATCCTGAAGCTCACCTACGCCGCCGTCTGCATGGCACTCTGTATGGTCCTGCCGACCGTCACGGGCGGAATTCCCGCCGTCGGAAAATTCCTCTGTCCGATGCATCTGCCCGTCCTGCTTTGCGGCATCCTCTGCGGTCCCTTCTGGGGCTTTGCCGTCGGCGTGACGGCGCCCCTGCTCCGCTTCTTCATTTTCGGTGCGCCGGAACTCGTTCCCCGCGGCATCGGTATGATGGCGGAACTCGCCTTCTACGGACTTGTCGCCGGACTTCTCTTCACCTTACTCTGTAAGAAAGAGGACGTGCTTTTCCGCGGAAAGAGCAAAAGATTTATCGCCGCGATTTACGTATCTCTGCTCGTTGCCATGGTTGCCGGCCGTCTTGCCGGCGGTGCGATGAAAGTCGTGCTTCTCGCCTTCGGTACCATCCCGACCTACGCGTTCTCCACCTTTATGACCGCGTATTTCGTGGAAACGTGGGCGGGTGTGATCGCACAGCTGATCCTGATCCCCGCGATCGTGATCGCTCTGCGAAAAGCAAAACTCCTCCCTGTTCGCTGACCTTGAAAATGCCGTGATCCGATGGGATCACGGCATTTTCTTTTTATTTCGTTTTTGTCAGGTGCGATTTTCAAAAAACGAGGATTTTTATTGACTTCGGGCTTTTTTGATGATATAATGAGGGAAAAGACAGATTTTTTGCCGTGACGGCAAGAGGGAGGACTTTTGAAAATGAAAAAGTTCAGTTTGACCGACATTACCGTGGAAAAGATCGATCTCGCCATTCTTTGGAACGAAACGCACAAGATCTCCGTGCATCGCAACCGCCCGTTTCACGGACTCGCGTATCTCTTGACGGAGAAATCCCACTACCGCTTCGACGACGGCGTGGAATTCGATGCCGAACGCGGGAATCTCATCTATCTGCCGAAGGGGTCTTCCTACGACGTTACCATGTACGAGCGAGGGGAATGCTTTGCCGTGAACTTCGAGATCGCGGGAGAGGACACGTTCCCTGCCGAAGTGCGAAAGATCCGCGCGACGTCGCACGTCGAAGAAGCGTTCTCCGATCTTGTCCACGTCTGGAAACGCAAAAGCGCGGGTTATAAAACGCAGGGCATGAAGGATCTTTACACGATTCTTTCGACCATGCGCACCGAATCCGAGATCTCCTATTTCCCGAAAAGCAAGTCCGAGCAGATCGAAAAAGCGGTGGAATACATCCACGCCGAATACGCGAACGGTGCGATCTCCATTGCCGATCTCGCCGCGATGTCGGGCGTGTCGGAAGTCTATTTCCGCTCGATCTTTCTGTCGACGTACGGCATCTCACCTCTGAAATACATCAACCGCCTGCGGTTCATGCGCGCGAAGGAACTTCTGCGCTCCGATTTTTACTCGATCGCCGAGATCGCTTCCCTTTCCGGATTCTCGGACGAGATCTATTTCAGCCGCGCGTTCAAAGCCGAAACGGGCGTCTCGCCCACCGAATACCGCAACAAAAAAGATAAAGTGTGATTCTTTTGTTTCGGAAAAGTCAAATCCTTTTGAAATAGTCCTTGATTGTTCATCATTTTCTATGATAGAATGAAGAAAAACTGTTTCAAAAGGATTTTTTGTATAAGGGGAATGACAATGAAACGATTTTTATTGGCGATCGGGCTTGCGGTCTTACTGACTTTGGCACTCGTTTCCTGCGGCGGGGAGTGCGAACATACCTTCGGCGCGTGGGAAGTGCTTTCCCAGCCGACTTGCGCCGTCTGCGGTGTGAGAACGCACGTCTGCACGAAGTGCGGGGAGGTTCGGAGCGAGGAGATCGCACGGCTCACCGACCACGTTTACGGCGCATGGGAAACCGAGAAAGCGCCCACCTGCAAAGAGGAAGGCAAGAGAGTCCGTGCGTGTCAGATCTGCGCCGTGACGGAAACCGAATCTCTCGTCCAAACGGAAACGCACACCTTCGGCGCGTGGACGGAAGAACCCCCCGCGACCTGCAAGGATCACGGCGAGGAAACGCGCGTCTGCTCGACCTGCGGAAAGACGGAGAAAAGACAGACCGAACTTCTCACCGCTCATACGTACACGCTTTGGAAAGAAACCCTGCATCCGACCTGCAAGAGTGAGGGATTGAAGAACCGCACCTGCACGGTCTGCGGAAAGACGGAAGAAAAATCCGTCGCCAAACTCAACACGCACGCTTTCGGCGAAACCACGGTGCTGACGGAGGCATCCTATTTCAAGGACGGAAGCGGAACGCACACCTGCGCGGATTGCGGACTTACCGAGTCCGTGGCGATCCCGAAAACGGGAAGCACCGTCTACGTCTTTGAGGACTACTCGGACACCCCCGCGATCATTTCCGACAACGAGAACAACGCCATGATCCGCGGTATCGACTACTCCACCGTGGGCAAACAGTCCAAGATGCTCACCGTGACCGAGGGCGGCAATTCCTATCTTTGCTACGACTCGACCGTGAACGGTCTTGACACCATCCTCAATATGTCGATGAAGGGCATCTTCGGCGAGAATTCCGGAAAGACGCTTGCCAACCTCTGTGTGGACGGCAAGATCACCTTCAGTTTCCGCATCAAGTGCAACTATCCGACGAACGAATACGCCGCCTTCTTTCTCCGCCTGCGCGGTCCCGGCGGTGTCTCCGACACCGTGGAATTCTTCAGTGTGAAGTGGGACGGTAAAGTCCTCTGCGGCGGTTTGCAGATCGGAAAACTGACGACGGAATTCCAGACGTTCACCGTTACGATCGACTTCGGCGCCGGAAAACTCTACGGGTACACCGACGGCGTTCTCAAAGGTTCCGCCGACATCGCCGCACCGAACGGCAATTTCACCACATGGCTTTCGTCGGTGGATACCTACGTGTTCAACGGCTCGTTCACTCAGGCGAACAACAATGACAAGATCGTATACATTGACGATGTGATCTTCATGGGCGGCGGATACGTCGATGAGATCTGCCCGAAAAACGATTAAGGAGGAAGAACCGTGAAGAAGATTTTTGCCTTATTCATTCTGACAGTGCTTTCCGCCCTGCTCTTTGCTTCCTGCGGGGAAGAAACCCCCGATACTGTTACCGTTACCTTCCGTGTCAACGGCGAAACCTCGTCAGCGACCGTCGCTTACGGACAGATCCCCGCGTTTGACGGCGAGATCCAATGGGAGAGGGACGGCGTGATCTATCGCATCTCCCGCTGGGATAAAGAATTTTCCCCCGCGACGAAAGACACGGAATACGTCGCCGTCGTAACTTCCGAGACCGTCGCTTCCGACACCGTCACCATCCGTTGGCAGACACAGTCGGGAATTTTCACGACCAAGGTCAGAAAAGGACAGATGCCCACCCCGCCCGACGTGGAAGCATCCGTTACGACCGAAAGCGCGGTCTATACCTTCAAAGATTCATGGACCCCCGCGATCGCGCCCGCTTCGACGGACGTGATGTACCGCGCGAACTACAAGTCCGTTCCTCGTCAGTATGACGTTACCTTCCTTGTCGGAGAAACCGTAGCCGCGGTCGTTCCGACCGATTACGGCACCGTGCCGACACCGCCCCAAGTTCAGATCCCCGAAGGAAACACCTTCGTTTCGTGGGGAACGCTCCGCCCTGTTTCCGGCAAGGCGACCTACGTGGGTCTGTTCTCCGACGTGGAAACCGAAACCGTAAACGTCGCCCGCGATGCCCTCGCCGGTGACGATATCAAAGACCGTGCGACGGCGGCTCTCTTCTTCGCCGAAGAGGAGTATGAAAAGGCGGGTGCTTTCGCCGGTTACGTTACGGATTATCTGCGGTGGTTCATCGCCGGAGGAAACGAACCCTTCTTCGCGTTCGAGCCGAATTTCTATCAGCCGATGGCGGCGGCAACGATCGCCGTTGCGCGTAAGACACCGCATATCTGGAACGAATTCACCGCCGCGGAAGTTGAAAAACTGACCTTCATGATGCAGTGCTTCGCCGTTTCGTCCGCACAGGCGACCGACGACAGATGCGAATACCTGACGGGTGCCGATTTTGCGGGAAATTACCGCAAGGTATGGAACCCCAACTACCCGCTTTCCAACGTGCCGGAGATCCTGTTCTGCGCAGACTTCTTCGGATCGGCGGATGCGACGAACGCGGTGCTCCGCGACTTCGACTACGACACTTATATCGCAAAATTCAAAGAATACGGCTGGACGAAAGCCCTCTCCTGCTGGGGAGAAGAGATCGACCTTGAAGAAGGCACCGTCCGGTGGGAGATCGCGCAGGAATGCAGCGACAGCGGAAATATCGGAAAGATCGTTGTCGCGACTATCGTGGAGGACGACGGCCACGGTCACTACGTTCTCGAATACGAAACCACGGGTGAGGACGTTGCGGCGAACAACTATTCCAAACTCGGACTCGGTTTCAAAGCCGGCGAAAAACGCAGGATCTCTTATACTTCGCCCCGTGCGATGATGATGGACGGCGGGGAAGTCTATTGCCTCAAAGCCCTTTACCGCAACGGTCAGTACGCCGGCAAACCCGCGGGTTCGGGAATTTCCGTCCGCGCGATCGGTGAGCGCGGTTACCGTTATAAGAACTATACGCTTGACGACGTTGCGGGCATTTGGAACTCCCTGCTCTCCTACAACTATTCCGGCGGCGCGTGTGTCAAACAGGCGACCTACGACAGCGCGACCGGCAACTACCTTTGCTACATCTACGACAAGACCGATACGCCCGTCGCGGGAATGATCGGTATGATGCGTGAATTCGATTCGTCGGGACGTTCTTCTCTCTCCTATACGCAGGTGGACTTCGCTCTTTGCGTTGCCGTGACTTCCGCGCTCGAAACGCTCGGACTTTACGATTCCTCCGCGGCGGCGAACAAGACACTCTCGAAACAGGTCTGGATCGGAAATACCGATTTTCTCTATAAAGCAAAGCACGGTTACGTTTCCTATTCCGGCACCGCCGTGCGCGGAAACCCCACGCCGACCTACGGTGCGGGTCCGCAGTATCTCCTTTGGAAATACCGTTGGGAGCATACCGGCGGTATGGCGTACACGCTGGAAGGCTTGCTTGACGAGATCGCGGCGGCACCCGTGAAAAATATCGTCAGCGAGTACGCGAAAGCCAATTCCACAAACGATCTGACGGACACCATGACGGGAAAGACCTATTCCGACGACGTTCTGAACGGTTCGCATTATTGGCAGAAAGATCTGTATATTTCCTATTCCTTCCTTTATGAGAAAGACACGGTCGGCGAGTTTGAGATACGTATGCGTTCCTTCGGAAACGACATCGCCGCCAACCGCGGAAAGATCATTGCTTACAAAAACGGCGTGATGACCTTCCCGCTCTTTATCCCGATCGGAGATTCTCCCGTTTCCCTGTCGCTCGGCGGTTACGGATGGCATCGTCTCACCTTCGCTTACCATCAGGAAACGGCGGCGGACACGGAGAATCAGACCGTTGAGCATACGCTCACCCTGACCGTTATTCTCGACGGTGAGAAGATGGGTGAATATGCCGCGGACGTTCTCACCTTCGCGCAACACTATTGGCTTCTCTATGACGCTTCGTACAATGAAGATGCGGCAGATTACGTTTCCTACGCCGACAACGGCAACAAGGTCAGTATGCAGATCTACCGCGCGGGCGCGTTCAATAAACCGGCTGCGTGGATCTATGCCACCGGCGACTCGAAGATTTTTTGCGGCAACGCGGCAGAAAAGGCAACTGCCATTCGTTACGATCTTGACGGCGGAAGTTTTGCCGCCGATCGCGACTTCCTTGCCGACGGCGGTTACGTCGCCCTTTACAACGTCACGGAAACCCCGCACTACGTTCTCGAAGGCAGAACCGTGCGCTTGACCGATCCTGTCAAGGAAGGATGCACTTTCGACGGCTGGTACACGGACGGCGGTGAGAGAGTCACGGAAGTTTCCTATACCGAAACGCCGATCACTCTCCGCGCGAAGTGGACCGCAAACTGAATACCGAACCGGGGAATTCATGTTCTCCGGTTCTTTTTTCAAGGGGCTGTATTGACAGGAAATCTTTTCTGTGCTACAATATATAAAACCATAATCAATAGGAGATATCTACTATGGCATACAGAATGAAAGAGGGTTCCCGCAATCTCTTTTTGGAATTTTCCGGAAAGTACGGCGTGGACCTCGACGTTTCGAAACTTCTCGGCACTCTGGAAACCATTTCAACGATTACCAGAGGAATGAAAGACAACGTCGAGCGCGCAGGCGGCGATACGGTGAGCGAACGTGTGTACAATATGGAACAGGTCAAACTCTCTGAAATCGAAAAGATCAAGACTTCCTATCATAACACATACAAATCGTTGCTCAGCGACGCTCTTGAAGAATTCGTCGACAATACCCGTCACGCGCTTTTCGATAGCAAAGTAAACACCGGTACTCTGACGGAAGATTTCGAAAAAATGATGAACGAGATCATGTACCAGGAGAATAAAGCGGCGAACTACGTTGCTTTCAGCAAACTCGCTTACGGCGGTATGGAAAAAGAGGAACTCTCCGACCTTCTGCTGCATGGTCAGGACTATCCGCAATTGAGCGATGTCATGCTCGACAGTTTCGGTCAGAAGAGCGTTTCCACGATCGCACAGCAAGTCCGTGCGGACTATGTGAACGGCTCTGACCGCTCTTACAAAGAGTATATTTCCATGGTGCAGGCGCTCAAAGAGAAAAACGACAGCCGCGGCTTTTTCGGTAAACTCTTCCACCCGATCGACACGGTGAGAGAACGCAGTCTGATCCGTGAACTCACCGAAACCGCGAAAAACCGTTTCTCCGACAGAAAAGTGGAACAGGATATTGCCGAGAAGCATTTCATAAGCGAAAAGGGCGATATGGAACTGATGGCATCTTACGAGTCGGTCAAGAATCTTAAGAAGATCGAGTTCGCGCCCGAACAGTACAACAAAGCGAAGATTGCGGAATTGCACGAAAAATACGCGAAACCGGAGAACTCACCGGAAGCGAGAAGAGCCGCCGCAGAGAAAAAGTACAGAGAGGAGATCTACCCCCGTATCGAGAAGGTTTACCTCGCTACGGTGGAGAGAAACGGTGAGGCGCAAGGCGTAGAGATGGATCTCTCTCAAATTGCCAAACAACTCAAGATCGAACCCGCTGACATGAAGGGTTACGAAACACGTTTCCTCTCCGAGATGGAAGAAAAGCAAAGAGTAACCGCCGAGTCCGACCGCTACAAGGAAGTTTACCCCAAGTTCCGCGATGCGTTTGAAAAGAACGACGGCGATCTGTCCTCTCTCCGTGATGAGATCGGTCAGGATTACGATCTGATGAAAACCGTGTTCCTGCACGATATGAGAGAACAGAAGGAAGAAAACGTCGACTTTGAGAAACTTCTGAAAGCCGAAACTTCCGATACCCTGAAGATCGACGCCGAAATTGAATCCTTCAGAGTTTCCGAGCAGATGAAAACCAAAGAGCAGGGCGGTCCCGGCCTCGGAATATGATCCGCTCCCGCAAAATAAAATGAAATAACCCTTGCGGCAAGTACCGCAAGGGTTATTTCTATTTGATAAATTATGACCGTTTCGCGTAATAACCGTATTTTCACTTAATGTTCCATACGGCAAATCTGATTGACTGACTTGCGTTTTTATTGGAGAGATTGATATTTGTTTTTTTCATCATTGCTTAAAGTCGGTGTGTTATCAGTGATCGGTTCTTCTGTGTTCTTTTGGGCAGGTTCAAGGGAAACGTCTTTGTTCAATTCCTCGATAAACTCTGCCTGATGAGGATCTTCCGCCTTTACGGGCTCGGGCTGAACCGTCTTTTCTTCTGCGGATCCCGTCATTTTACTGTCGATTTCTCTAAGGAAGTTGCAGATGATTTGATCCTTGGCGTCCTGCATATTCGGCTCATTTGCATTGAGTTTTTGCAAGAACACGTTACGTGTCGCTTTCATATTTTCATCAAGTTCATGATCCGAAAAAGCAAAACTTTCGCGGTCTTTGGTCATGTATTCGACCGATACGGGATCGTGGGTGTATGTGTATGTTCCCATACCCGATTTTTGATCTCCTTCCACCGTAACGGCAAGCATTTCATTTTTTTCGGAGAGGTCCTTCAACTGCTTTGAAATACGATTCATCTCATCGCGTTCTGCCTTATATTCTCTCGCCGCTTGGGTGCGGAACAAACGGGCAAAAAAGCCGGGCTTTTCACGCGAAAAGTGATTTTTGGAAAGGTCGCGCAGAACAGCGGCACCTTTGGCATAAACTTCTCCGCGAAGAAGAGATGTAAATTCCTTTTCCCGTGCCATTGTTGCAACATAACCGGAAGGATCGTTTACTTCATTCCAAAGGTCATCAAAAACCTTCATTTTTTGCTGTGCGATTTTAATACTTTCTTCAACAGTAAGCGGCATAATAATCATTCTCCTTTTTTGTATTGCTTTGCGAGGTGCTACGTTCGTTTCCTGATGATATCATTATATCATATCATCCAATATTTGTAAATAGTTTCATCAAAATTTAATTTTGGAAATACGGGATCGGATATTAACTTTTGATTCTCAAAAAGAACCGTTTTCCCTTCATCCGAATTCTGTTTTGCTTCGCCCGAAGAATGCAATTTCCGATTCCGGCATTTATTTTTTCAAAACATACGCTATGATGCTTTGTACATTTATCCGCGGCTTTTGCCGCCGCGTCCGTCTTGCTTTTTGCTCTCCGATATGTTATAATGATGTCATCCGGAGAGAGCCGACCGAAAGCGACGCGTCTGACGTGTACGCCGGCACCGACGGATGCACGTTTACACGGGGGATGCTATGAAAAACACACGCAATACTCTGCCTTTATTCTGTCTGATCGGAGCAATGCTGATTTTCGGAACGATCGGCATACTGCGCCGGTATATTCCGCTCGGTTCGGCGACGCTTGCCGCTCTGCGGGGTGCGATCGGTACGGTTTCGATTCTTCTGTGGCTTCTGATCCGGAAGAAAAAGCCGGACGGCGCAGCCATCCGGCGTAATTTTCTCCTTCTTTTGCTTTCGGGTGCCTGCATCGGCGCAAACTGGATCTTCCTGTTTGAAGCGTACGGTCACACCACGATCGCCGTCGCCACGCTTTGCTATTACATGGCACCGATCTTTGCGCTTCTGGGCGCGTCGTTGCTTTTTCGCGATAAACTCTCCCTGCCCGATCTTGTTTGCGTCGTGATCGCTCTGTTCGGCATGGTCTGCGTTTCGGGCGTGTTCGGCGGAGGCGGCGGAACGGGAGATCCGCTCGGCGTCGTTTTCGGATTGGCAGCCGCCCTGCTCTATTCCGCGGTCGTCCTCATGAACCGGAAAATCAAAGATATTTCGGCTTTCGATCAGACACTGTTGCAGTTGGCGATCGCCGCCGTTGTCGTTGCCCCGTACGCTCTTCTGACAGAAAGCATCCCCGAAGGTGCCTTGACGTTGCCCGTGATCTTAGCGGTGCTGGCGGTCGGCGTTGTCCAGACGGGATTTGCCTACGGACTTTACTTCTACTCGCTCGGCTCGCTGGAAACGCGCACGGTCGCTCTGTTCAGTTATCTCGATCCCGCCGTCGCCGTGCTTTGCTCGGTTCTGATCCTGGCGGAACCCGCCGGCTGGCAGGAGATCCTCGGCGTACTGTGCATCCTCGGCTCCACGTTCCTCGCCGAAAGCGTCAAAAAGCGTTCCGCGTGACGGCTTCGCCGACCGTCCGGAACATAGAATAAGGACTCGGATTTCCATCCGGGTCCTTGTTTTTTGTCATATTCGCTTTCCATCCGCGTGTTCTTCGTTTCGGTTTTTCGTAAAAACTTATTTGTTGAAGATCTTTTTGAAGAAGCCGGAGGATTTCTTGTTGTTGTTCTCGCCGAGAGAGGCGGCGAACGCTTTGAGAAGTTCTTTCTGCTTTGACGTGAGGTTCTGCGGGGTGTCGACGACGGCGGTGATGACGAGATCGCCGCGGCGCTTGGTATTCAGATCCATGATGCCCTTACCTCTCAAAGTGAAGGAGGTGCCGGTCTGAGTGCCTTCGGGAATATTGAACTTCTCGGTCTTACCGCCGAGGACGGGAATGTCGATCTCCGCGCCGAGTGCCGCCTGGGCAAAGGTCACGGGGACGTCGCAATAGATGTTGCTTCCGTCGCGGGAGAAGATACTGTCGTTCTTCACGCGGACCTGGATCAGAAGATCGCCGGCACTGCCGCCGTTTCTTCCGGCACAACCCTGACCGCGGAGGATGATGCGCTGACCGTTGTCGATACCGGCGGGAATATTCACGCCGAGTTTCTTCTCCACACGGATCCTGCCCTTGCCGTTACAGTTGGAGCAGGGATTCTTGATGATCTGACCTCTGCCGCGGCATGCGGAACAGGTCTGCTGTGTCTGCATGTAGCCGAGCATGGTCTGCTGACGGACGGTCACTCTGCCCGTTCCGCGGCAAGCGGTACAGGTTTCGGGCTTGGAACCCTTCGCCGCGCCCGTTCCGGAGCAATCCGGGCAGGACTCGATACGTTTGAAGGAAACGTCCTTCTGAACGCCAAACGCGGCTTCTTCAAAGGAAACGGTGACTTGCGCTTCCACGTCCTCGCCGTCCTCTGCCGCATTGGCGCGCGAACGGGAAGATCCGCCGCCTCCGCCGAAGAAGGAGGAGAAGATGTCGCCGAAGTCGAATCCTTCACCGCCGCCGAAACCGCCGAAGCCGCTGCCGCCTCCGCCGAATCCTGCGGACGGGTCGAATGCCGCGTGGCCGTACTGGTCGTATTTCGCTCTCTTGTCCTTGTCGGAGAGAACGTCGTACGCCTCGTTCGCCTCTTTGAATTTCGCTTCCGCCTCTTTGTCGCCGGGGTTCATATCGGGGTGATATTTCTTCGCCAGAACGCGGTATGCTTTCTTGATCTCGTCGTCCGTCGCCGTTTTTGATACGCCGAGGACTTCATAATAATCTCGTTTGGTGTCTGCCATAATTACTCCAAAAAACAGGATAAGAAAGCAAATTGTAAACAATTCTTACCAATCTGCTTTCTTTCCTTATGAAATTGATCCGTGTTACGGATTATTTGGTCTTGTCTTCAAAGTCTGCGCCGTAGTAGTTGCCGTTCTCATCGGTACCGCCCTGCGCGCCTGCGCCGGGGTTCTGTCCCTGACCGTTCGCTGCCTGCTCTTTATAGATCTTTTCAGCGATGGGGTAGAAGGCTTTCTGTACGGCTTCGGTGTCTGCCTTGATGGCATCGTTGTCGCCGGACTTGATGGTTTCCTTGAGTTTTGCGATCGCGTCGTTGACGGGTGCCTTCTCCGCGTCGGTGATCTTGTCGCCGAGTTCGCTCATGCTCTTTTCAGTCTGGAAGATGGTGTTTTCCGCGTTGTTCTTGATCTCAACGGCTTCCTTCTGTTTCTTGTCCTCTTCGGCAAACTTCTCTGCCTCGTGAACTGCCTTTTCAATGTCCTCTTTGGACATATTGGTGGAGGAAGTGATGGTGATATGCTGTTCCTTGCCGGTTCCCTTATCCTTCGCACTTACGTTAACGATACCGTTCGCGTCGATATCAAAGGTAACTTCGATCTGAGGGATTCCGCGGGGAGCGGCGGGAATGCCGTCAAGTACGAATCTGCCGAGGGTGGTGTTGCCGGCTGCCATTTCGCGTTCGCCCTGAAGGACGTGGATCTCAACGGAAGTCTGATTGTCTGCCGCGGTGGAATATACCTGGCTCTTCTTTACGGGGATGGTGGTGTTTCTGTCAATGATCTTGTTGAATACACCGCCGAGGGTTTCGATACCGAGGGAAAGAGGAGTTACGTCGAGAAGAAGGACGTCTTTTACGTCGCCGCCGAGGACACCGCCCTGAATTGCGGCACCGATGGCAACGCACTCATCGGGGTTGATGCCCTTGAAGGGTTCTTTGCCCATGAATTTCTTAACGGCTTCCTGAACGGCGGGGATTCTCGTGGAACCGCCGACGAGGAGGACTTTGGAGATCTCGTTTGCGGAGAGTCCGGAGTCGGAGAGAACTTTGCGTACGGGCGTCATGGTCGCTTCGACGAGATCTCTCGTGAGTTCATCGAACTTCGCGCGGGTGAGAGTTGCTTCGAAGTGCTTGGGGCCGGTCGCGTCTGCGGTGATGAAGGGGAGGGAGATGGCGGTACTCATCATGCCGGAAAGTTCGATCTTCGCCTTTTCTGCGGCATCCTTGAGTCTTTGAAGCGCCATCTTGTCTTTACGGAGGTCGATACCGCCGTTTTCCTGTGCGAAGGTGTCAGCCATCCAGTTGATGATGCGGGCATCGAAGTCGTCGCCGCCCAGACGGTTGTTACCCGCGGTAGCAAGAACTTCGAACACGCCGTCGGAGATATCGAGCAGAGATACGTCGAAGGTACCGCCGCCGAGGTCGAATACCATGATCTTCTGCGAGTCGTCGGATTTGTCAAGGCCGTATGCCAATGCGGCGGCAGTCGGCTCGTTGATGATTCTCTTTACGTCAAGACCTGCGATCTTGCCGGCATCCTTGGTCGCCTGACGCTGTGCGTCGGTGAAGTATGCGGGAACGGTGATGACCGCGTCGGTAACGGTGGTGCCGAGGTAGGCTTCGGCATCCGCTTTGAGTTTCTGAAGGATCATTTCGTTAATTGCCTCCGCGGCCTCCGAGTTCTACTCTCTGTCCCTACTCGACGCGGTACCGATCTATCTCCAGCTAGAGAG
>JAKSPH010000022.1 GCA_024404975.1 Clostridia bacterium
AGATCCCGACACGGACGCCGTGATCTGCCGTAATCCCTTACGCGAAACGTGGGAAGACCTCCCGCTCTCCGAACGCGTGTACACGCCGACGGTCGGCGCGGATCTGCTGCGGGAAACGAAACAATCGCCCGAAGAAGCGGCGCTCAAACACGCCCTCTCGGAAACCTCGGAAAAGGCACGGATCGCCGTCGGGGAAGGCAAGATCGAAAACGACGCGTTGAAACTCACGGAAACGGGACTTTCCGCCCTTTATCCCGGAGATCTCAACGTCACGAAGAGTATTCTCGAATCCTTCCGCAAGTGTCCGATGCAACATTATTTGCAATACTCCCTGCACCTCGACGACAACCGTGCGGCGGCGTTCGATCCCTCCAACGTGGGAACGCTCGTCCACTTCGTCCTCGAAACCTATCTCAAAGAACTCACGGAAAAGGGGATCGATCCCGAAACCGTATCGCGTGAAGATCGCTACGGAAAGGTAAAAGAAATCGCGGACAACTACCTCACGCAGATCAACGGCGGAAAGATCACCGACCGTCAGAGCCACTTCTACGACAAACTCATCCGAAGCACGGACGCGGTGACCGAAAGCGTCTTTGAGGACGTCGGCGCTTCCGGCTTCAAGCCCAAGTTCTTCGAACTCGGAATGGAGGACGGCGATCCCGATCTTCCCGAACCTCTCTACGTTACCGCGCCCGACGGAACGCGCATTTCCGTTTACGGCGTGATCGACCGTGTGGACACCTTCCGCGACGGCAACCGCGTGTTCGTCCGCGTGGTGGATTACAAGACGGGAAAGGATCATTTTTCGCCGAGCGATCTCAAAAAAGGCAAGAATTTGCAAATGTTTCTTTACCTCCGCGCCGTTACGGAGTCGGAGAGATTCCGCAAACAGCTCGGTGCGGGCGAGGGGGAAGTCGTCCTTCCGGCGGGGGTTTTGTATCTGAACACCAAGCTCGACACCGAGGTGGTTTCCTGCCCCGCGGAAGCCGCCGCCGCTTTCAAGAGCGCGCAGGTGTCTTCGGGTATGTGCAGTTCGGATCCCGCCGTGATCGGAGCCACTCCGCCGAACCGGCTTCCCTTCCGTCTGACGAAATTCAACACGGTGCACGGGACGGACATCAAAAAATCTTTCAACGAGGAAACTTGGGGCGAGGTGTGCCGGACGGTTTCCGATGCCGTTGCGGAACTTGCCACCGGAATCAAATCGGGCAACATTTCCGCTGCTGCGCAGAAAAGCGGCGGAACCGTGCCGTGTGCCTACTGTTCTTTCGCTCCCATCTGCCGGAGCGCAAAAGCGTAACCCCCATTCTTTGGGATCTTAAACACTTTTTACGGAGTGCCCGAATAAAATTCCTCTGCAAACCGAAAAAACAGGTCTGTCCGACATATAAAAAAGAAAACGGCGGGAACGTTTGGTTCCCGCCGTTTTTGGCTTTTTGTTTCGGTGGTTTTGTTATCGACACCGCTCGTTCGAACAGGTGAAGTAAAAGATCTGCCGTTGGCATCCGAGTTCTTCGAGAAGCGTTTTCGCTTTTGCGAGCCGTACTGCGTCAAGCGAAGCGAAGGGATCGTCAAGAAGCAAAAACGGCATATTCTTCTCAAATATCACGTCGAACAGCGACAGGCGCAGGCAGAACGAGAGTAGTTCTTTCGTCCCTTGGCTGTACCATTCGGACGAGTGGGTTTCGGCGTTTTCCGTCAGACCGACGGCAAACTCGCGGTCAAGGGCAAGGGCTTTTCCGGAAAGCCCCACGCGTTCCATATAGCAAGCCATTCTCTCTTTCGTCGGACCGACGAACTGCGCGTTCACCGTGTTTGACGCGGCTTTGAGATACTGTGCGGTCTTGACGAGGATCTTCAAGCGCTCCTCGGCTTTTGCCTTTTCCTCGGTCAGTTCGCCTTTGCGGCGCACGAGTTCCGGCAGAACTTCCAGACGTTCTTCCGAAACGCGGATCTGTTCGCGGAGCGATTCGCGCTCGCCGGAAAGGGTGAGCAGATCTGTGCCGTCCGTCACAGAGCCGACGTCGGTCGGCTTCGGCAAACGGGAAAAGGCGGCTCTCGCTTTTTCCGCGTTCTCACGCGCCTCCGCGACACGGCGACGCAAAAGCGAAAGTTCGGGATCTTCCGAGGGGGAAGCGTTCTTCTTTCCGAACACGGCAAATGCGACGGTCAATCCCACCCCGCATCCGATCAGAAAATAGGGGGAAATCAGCAACGCACCGGCAAGGGAACATAAGATCAGGATGATCGCAAAGCCGCCCGCGATGCGGGACTTGCCGCGGTTCTTCCGTGCCGGAACTTGCGCCTGTTCCCTCTCGGCGAGTTCGGCTTCCTCGGCTTTCAAGCGGGACTCCGCCTCGGCGAGCGCGCCTTCGGCGACGGCATAGGCACGGTCGATACCGGCGTTTTCCGCGCGGCGCATTTCCGTCTGCCGTCTTGTTTGCAGCGCGTTTTCATAGAGAGCATCCAAGCGGGTGAGATGCTCTTTTTTCTTTTGCAATTCCGCAAGAGCGGGTTGCAGGTTCTCGATCTCATCGGTCAGAGTGCGGATCTCCGCTTCGATTTCCGGAATTCGTCCGCGCGCGCCGGTTTTGAGATAGAAACGGCGTTCGTCCTCGATTTTCGCAAGAACGGCATCCATATCGAAGCGGACGGCATCTTCGCCGACGGATGCGCAGATCCTGTCGCGCACGCTTCCGCATTCAAAAACTTCGTCCAGCATTTTGCCGTTCAGTTGCGCGGTATTGATGAATCCTTCCCTGTCGATCCCGAACAGAGCTTCGCCGAGTTCGACGGCGGGCATCGGAACCTCGGTGCGGTCGGTCACGCAGAACAGCGTGGCTCTGTCCGCGGACGGCTTTTTGCCGAAGGAACGCTCCAAGCGGTAAATTTTTCCGTGATTCTCAAACTCGACGGCACCGCCGGCATCGCCCCCGCTCCACGGCAGATAGAACTTTCTCGGATTCCCGGCGACCGCTTTTTTCTTATTGTCGGGAAGTCCCCAGAACATCGCGGTGAGAAAGGCACTCAACGTGCTTTTTCCCCATCCGTTCTCACGAAGTATCACGTTCACGCCGTCGGTCGGCTTCAACTGCAAGTCGGAGAGTTTTCCGAACGCGCGAATCTGTATGAGTGTCAGTTTCATCTCACGCCCTCCGAAAGCAACGTCAGACCGAGATCCGCGACCTCATGCTTTTCTTTTTCGGTAAGATCCTCCGCACCGAGGACTGCCCGAAGGAATTCCCCGCGCAGGGATTTGTCAAAACGGTAGTCCGCCGCCCGGGGAGCAAGGACGGTTTCGTCCTCCGTAAGGAACAGAAAATAACGGTCGGAAAAGCGGGCGCGGAGCCGTTCGGGGTCACGGGAAAGTCCTTCTCGAACCTTACCCGTGAGGCGAATACGGCAGAGATCTCCGCTCTTGACGCAGGAAAGCGCCTCCCCGACGAGTTCGGGGATCTCATGTTCTTCGTTTACGTCGGAAATGTCCACGGGGATGTCGAAATAGCGGCGTTTCGCCATCGGGACGAACTCGGCTTTTCTCCGTTCGGTGTCGAAAATGACGTACCCTTTCTCGCCGGTTTCGTCAAAACCGTGACCCTCGGGAGTTCCCGGATAGACCGCCTGCGCCCCGTCCGCCAACGTGCGGACGGCAAAGGAATGATAGTGTCCGAGGGCGAACAGAGCGACGCCGTGTCCTGCGGCATTTCTGAGATTGATCTCACTGTCCCACGAACCGTGCAGGACGGCGATATTGATTTTTTCGTCCGAGACCGGCATATCCGAATAGGTCAGAGCGGCGGTGTCGGAGCGACCGAGGAAGCGGACGGATTCATAATCAAAGTACCCCCAACCGGTGCCGAACACGCGGAGGTTTTTCGGCAGAGTGCCGGTGAGTGCTTCCTTTTCGTGATTGCCCGAAACGTAGAGGAACGGCACGTCGGGGTAGGTTTCGAAAAGAGCGCAAACGGCGTTTTTCACTCGCATCGGAACCGCGGGACCGTCGAAGAGATCTCCCGCCACGATGACGGCGCGGCAACCGCGCCCGATGCCGTCGGCAATGCTCCGGCGGAAGGTTTCAAACATCTCTCCGTCGCGCACGGCAGCAAGATTTTTCGGCAAATGGGTGCCGAGGGGCGCACACAAATGACAGTCTGCGATAAGTAAGATCTTCATTGCGTACCCTCACTTTCTTTTTTCTATATTATAATATTTTCCGTCCGAAAAGTCAAGGGAAAATGCCCATGGACGTCCTGTTTGACCGCCGCAGAAAATTGCTGTGCGAAATCACAAAAACGTTTTATTTTTCTGTTTTTCTCTTGCATTTCTGTAAACTTTATGCTATACTCAAAACAAAATAATCTGACTTTGGAGGCATTCTATGGTAACCGAAGAGGAATTCAACCGCCGATTTGAAAGTATCAAAGACAACAACGTAAGAAAGAGCGTGGAAGAACTTTTCTCTTTCTATGATCCCGAAGCGATCGTCCGCTGGTGGGCGGGACTGTGGGAACCCGAAATCGGCGGGTTCTACTACGCCAACTCCGCGAGAGATTACGAGGGATTCCTGCCCGACATCGAAAGCGGTCAGCAGATCAGCGCGCGTATGCAAATGATGACGGGGGTGGATCTGCGCGAATTCTACGGTGAGAAGATCTCCGAAAAACTCATTCATTTCTATCAGACGAAGCAGGACGAAAAGACGGGATATTTCTTCCATCCGCAGTTCCCTGCCGACCTGACAAAACTCTCGACGATGCGCTACAACCGCGATCAGGACTGGTCAATCAATATGCTGCGCAAACTCGGTTCCGCGCCTCTGTACCCTACGGCGCTCGACAGGATGAAAAACAACTCCTCCGCGGAAGTCGTTTCCGCGGTCCACGGCTGGAACCCCCATGACGGAGAATCCGCGAGAGAATTCGTCAGAAAAGCACTCCGCGAGAGAAGCGACGAAGGCTGGTCCAATTTCTTCCAGACACAGCTGACTTCGCTGGTCGCCGACGGCGTGCTTGAGGACGTGCTTGACGAACTCGACGCACAGATCAACCCCGAATACGGACTTTGGGTGCGCGGGGTAAACCCGGAAAACGGAAAGTACGTCAACCTCAAAGACGAACCCGGCGAGGAAGTGCCTTACGGTATTTTCACGATGACCTATAAAGTCATCATCATGTACAACCGGGCAAATCACCCGTATCCCTACCCCATCGAAATGATGAAGAATGCCGTGCGTGCCATTCTGTCCTGCGATCCCGGCATCCGTGTTACCTACATTTTCAATCCGTGGGCGACACTCGCGGGACTCCGCCAGAACCTCGTCAAAACGGGAAGAACCAAGGAACTCGCCGAATACGATGCCGTCATCCGTGAGTTCGGCGCCGAGATGATCCACGCCATCTGCGTTTCGCTCGGAAACTACCGTCACAAAGACGGCTCCTTCTCCTTCCTGCCCGGACATTCTTCTCCTTATATTTACAACACCCCTGTATCGCTCGGACTTCCCGAAGGCGACGTGAACGCGACCCACCTCGTCCTCGGCTTTGCCTCTCATATCAGCAACACGTTGGGACTCGAAAAAGAACTCCCCGTATTCCACGAGGGACATTGGCGGCTCTTCCGCGAACTGCTCGACTGCGCGACCGTCAAACCAAAGAAACCCGTTCCCCGGGAATTGCTCGAAGAAACGAAGAACCACAAGATCTGACATTTTCCACACAAAGGAGGCACCCCCATGGACGAACTCGTACACAACGGTCAAGGAACGCTCCTCGTCGGAATGACGACGAACAAGACACCGATGGCAGCCATGCATTTCCACACGGGATATGAGATCTATTATCTGATCAAAGGTGAGAGAACCTATTATATCAAAGACCGGAAATATCCGGTCAACGAAGGGGAGATCATCACCGTTCCGAAAGGTGTTCTTCACAAGACGGGCGGCAAGGGCGGAACACGCCTGCTCATCATCTTTGAAGAAGAGTATCTGAGCCGATATTTCAAGCCGGAATTCATACACGCCTTGCTCAAGAACTTCGACACGGCGGTCCTCTGCCCGCTCCCCGGCAAGAAGGCGCTTGTGGACGGAAAACTCAAACTCGTCTACAATCTCCACCGCGCGGTACTCGACGGAGATACCACCGTGGAATACCGGTTGGCAATGGCGGTGTTCGACGTGATCTACACGCTCTGCGAAGCGAAAAACTACTTCACGAAAAAAGACTCGTACAGTGAGCGGCTCAGCGACATCATGCGCTATATCAACGAGAACTACGGACACCTCGACAACGGGATCGCGGGGATCGCGGAGCGGTTCTTCATCTCGAAGTACTATCTCTGCCATCTGTTCAAGAGTTCGCTCGGTCTGTCCGTCATCGACTACGTCAATATGGTAAAGATCCGCGAGGCATGCCGGCTTCTGGAGGATGAGAACGAATCCGTCCTTTCCGTCGCGACGAAATGCGGTTTCAACTCCGGCTCATATTTCGCCAAGGTGTTCAAATCTTATATGGGCATCGGTGCAAATGAATATAGGAAAAAACACGAAAATCCTCGGTTTTAACATTATATTGTCCATCCATTCAAAAAGAAAGCAACATTGTGCTTTACCTTTCGGCTTCACCGTGTTATAATGGCTCTTGTAATGAAATAAACGAAGGAGTATTTGTATGAAATTCAACTACGAAAACGATCGCGTTTCCGACCTCCGTATCGCCTATATCGGCGGCGGCTCCCGCGGTTTGGCATGGAAACTGATGATCGACTGCACAAAAGCGAAAGATCTTTCCGGCGTGATGACGCTCTACGATATTGACTTCGAAGCCGCAAAACACAACGAACAGATCGGAAACAACATTCCCGATTCCCAATGGAAATACGAGGCGAAAGAAACGATCGGCGAAGCCCTCACCGGTGCCGATTTCGTCGTGATCTCCATTCTCCCCGGTACTTTCGATGAGATGGAAAGCGACGTTCACGCGCCCGAAAAATACGGCATCTATCAGTCGGTCGGCGACACGACTTCCGTCGGCGGCGTGCTGCGCGCGATGAGAACCGTCCCCATGATGGAAGAGATCGCACACGCGATCGAAAAATATGCCCCCAATGCGTGGGTAATCAACTACACCAACCCCATGGCGATGTGCATCGACGCGCTCTACCGCGCCTTCCCCGGCATCAAGGCGTTCGGCTGCTGCCATGAAGTATTCGGCACCCAGCGCGTTCTCTCCGCGGCGATCGAAGATCAACTCGGCGTAAAGAACGTTGACATCCACGAGATCCACACCGACGTGGTCGGCATCAACCATTTCACGTGGTTCACCGGCGCTCGTTACCGCAACGTGGATCTGTTCCCCGTCTATAAAGCCGTCGCAGACAAGTACTTTGAAACCGGTTTCAATCCCCGCAAACCCGACGCCTGGAAAAAAGACACGTTCGCTTCCGACAACCGTGTAAAGTTCGATCTGTTCAGAAAATACGGTTACATCGCCGCCGCAGGTGACAGACACCTTGCCGAATTTATGGATCCCGATCTCTATCTCAAAGATCCCGAAACCGTAAAGAGCTGGCACTTCAGTCTGACCTCCGTCGCATGGAGAAAAAAAGATCTCGAAAACCGTTTGGAAAAATCCCGCAAACTCCGCAGCGGAGAAGAGCGTTTCACACTCTCCGAAACCGGAGAAGAAGGCATCGCCATGATCCGCGCGCTCCTCGGCATCACTCCGATGATCACGAACGTGAACCTACCGAACCGCGGTCAGATCTCCAATCTGCCTCTCGGCACGGTCGTGGAAACCAACGCGACCTTCCGTGCCGACACCGTAACGCCGGTATGGCAGGGGGAAATTCCCGAATCCATCTATCCGCTTATCCGCCGCATCGCCGACGAGATGAACGAAACCGTCAGCGCCGCGATGAGCCGCAGTTACGAGAAGTGCTTTGCCGCCTTCTGCAACAACCACGGCACGAAGAATCTGACCGACGCGCAGAAGAAAGCGCTCTTCGACGAGATGGTCAAGAACACGGAAAAGTATCTCAAAGAATATCACTGAATCTCAAATAATTGCCAATAAACAAAAATCCGCCCGGATGGGCGGATTTTGATAAAAAGCGGGAACGATTTACTCGTTCCCGCGTTTTATTTTCGGTCACGGAATGTCGAATACGGGATCGTCGAAAGAGCGGATGCCGTCGGCGGCGGGCGGTTCTTCCGGCGGGAGGTCGGGGGAGAACTCTTCCCCGACGGGAACGGCGCGGATCTTTTCTTCTTTCGCAGAGCGCTCGAAGGACATTGCCACGAGTTTTTCATACCCGCGCAGGGCGGCGTAGGGCAGGAACTGCGTGCCCGGCCGGATCTTTTTCTCTTTCATATTTTTCTCCTTTTTGCGCTCAACCCGCGTTATGACCGCCGATCATTCCGTTGCGCGCCATAACAGTGGATTTTTTGTCGAAGTTCGCCGCGCGGACGATCGCGTTTTTTCCGTAGCGCCGTTTGATCTCGTTCATCGCTTTGAGCAAACTGTGCTCTTTCTGTTCCGCCTCCTCGTCCGTGAACAGGTCGATGGACGTATAGGTTTCCGGCACGACGTCCTCAAAGCCGAGGGCGATGCGGCGCACGGGAAATCTGAAATCCGTCGTCTTATCGTAGATGGCGAGAAACTCGCTCCGAAGGCGGGCGAGCGAGGAGGTTCTGACCGTGAGTTTATGGCTTCCGCCGGTGGGTTCGCGGCGGTCGCTTTCGTAACCGATATGCAGACTCACCCGCCCCGATGCCAGACGTTTCGCGATCATATCCAACACGGTGGTTTCGATCATTTCACAAACGATCATCCGCGCCTCATCGAAAGAATACGGCTCAAAAAGCACTTGACTGTGCGAGAGCGAAGTCGTCGCCGGAACGTAATTGCGGATATCGGCGATGGTGCATTTTTCCCTGCCCCACGCGTGATTGATCAGATTCTCGGCGAGAACACCGAACGCGCGGTAAAGGGTGGTTTCCGGCAGGAGGGTGACACCGTGGAGGTCGAACACGCCGTAGTTTTTCAGCCGTGCCGCCGTACCCGGTCCGATGTTCCACACGTCCGTGATCGGTCGGTGATACCAGATCTCTTTCCGGAATTTTTCTTCGTCGAGGTACCCCATACGGTCGGGGGCGTGTTTCGCCGTGATGTCAAGCGCCACTTTCGCCAAAAACATATTCGTTCCGATCCCTGCGGAGGAGGCGATGCCCGTTTCTTCCATGATCTCGTCCATGATGCGCCGGCAGATCTCCTTCGCCGTCTGATGATAAAAGGAAAGATAGGGCGTCAGGTCGATAAACACCTCGTCGATCGAATAGACGTGGATATCGTCGGGGCTGACGTAGCGCAGGTAGATGCCGACGATCTGCGCGGACTTCGCCATATAAAGACTCATGCGCGGTTTCGCCATAATATAAGGAATGCCGGCGGGGATCTCATACACCCGACAGCGATTTTTCACGCCGAGCGCTTTCATCGCCGGCGTGATCGCAAGGCAGATCGTTCCGCGCTCACGGTCGGGATCGGCGACGACAAGATTCGTCGTGAAGGGATCCAGCCCCCGCTCGGCACATTCCGCCGAAGCGAAGAAACTCTTTAAGTCGATAACGGCATATACTTTTTCTTCCATAATTCAAAAAGGGTGAGTTTCAAAGAATCAAATCTCTGAAACTCACCCGCATTTCCCGATTTCACAGCCGGGAGGATGGCTCACTTTCTCATTTCGGACGGTCTTTCGGGCAACTCCCGAAGTCCGATCATTTTCTTACATTTTGCGCAAAGGACGGTATAATTCCGATAATCCTCCGGCGGGGCGAACACGGTAACGCGGGATCTGACACTCGCTTCCTTCGCGTAAAGGATGGTGTGCCGACAGTACGGACACCGCGCTACGGGAACGGCATAGGTGCGTTCCATAGGTTATCTGCACCTGCCCTCACGAGCCGTGCGCAGAGCATTCTCGACCAAGAAGCATCTGGCGACGGTATCACGTTTTTTATCCGCGATCTCCGCGACGGCGGGGTTTCTGCGGCGGGAGGTGCCGACAGCGATCTTTTTACGGTTTTTCACACACATTTTGTTTTACCGATCCTTTCTTATCTGACGTCTTTGATCATTTTCAGAGCGACGCCCTGAATGTCAATGCTCTTTCTGCGAATATCTTTATATTTCGGGTTTTCCGCGCGGAGGAGGATCTCTCCGCGGTCGCGGTCCTCAAGATACCGTTTCAACGTGGTGTCCGTCCCATCGACAAGCGCGACGACAACGTCGCCGACACGCGCGGTGTTCTGCTGACGGATCAAAACGAGATCTCCGTCGTCAATGCCGATGCCGGTCATGGAATCGCCGTCGGCACGGAGCAGATAGCAATTCCCGCTCGCCCATTCTTCGGGGATGGGCATATACCCCTCGATCCACTCGGTATGTTCTTCGGGAAGTCCGCAGGGGATCCCGCCGAGGATCGGCACGGTGCGGAAGGAAACGCGCATCGTATTTTGTCCCGCGACGGCGAGGGTGTCTTTTCCGCTGTACTCGATCTCCCCGCGATCGCGCAAGGTCGTCAGATAGCGGTAACCGACCGAGTTATTCATTCCCATATAGGAAATGATCTGTGCGAATTTCGGCGAGGTACCGTTATGCTCACGGACATAGGAACGGATATACGCCGCCATGCGCGACAGTTTTTCTTCATTCATCCGCTTCACCGTTCCACCCGCCTTTCGCTCATAAGAGAAGTTCAACTTCTTTTATGACGATTATAACAGAAGTTTTGCGATTTGTCAATCCCTTTTTCAAAAAAAGTGAAAAAGGAAGTTTTTTCCTCATTTATATGAGAGAAAACGTGGAAAAATTCGCCCTTCCGCGGAGAAAAGCGGATGTTCTTTTATGACGCGGCATCATGAAGATCCGGAACTTCGCCCTCGAACCGCACTTTTGGGGGTCGCCGTTCAGACCGCGCTGACAAGTGCCGGAATGAAGCGCGACCGCTGATTGTTCATAAGAAAAAACCGCGATTCCGATCGGAATCGCGGTTTTTGTGTTTCTTATTCCACCGTAACGCTCTTGGCGAGATTACGGGGTTTGTCGACGTCAAGTCCCTTGGCGACGCTGATGTAATACCCCATCAACTGCATGGGGATGACGGTCAGTGAAGTTGCGAAATGCTCGTCGGTCTTTGGCACGTAGACGATGAAGTCGGCGGTGTCCTCGACGACGTAGCGGCCTTTGAAGGTGATACCGCAAAGGAATCCGCCGCGGCTCTTGACTTCCTGCATATTGGAGAGCGTTTTCTCAAAGAGTTTATCCTGCGTGAGAATACCGATCACGAGAGTGCCGTCTTCGATCAGACTGATCGTTCCGTGCTTGAGTTCTCCCGCGGCGTAGGCTTCACTGTGGATGTAACTTACTTCCTTCATTTTCAGACTGCCTTCCATGGAGGCGGCGTAGTCGATGCCGCGGCCGAGGAAGAAGGCGTCTTTCGCGGCGGCGAATTTGGAGGTGAACCATTGGATGCGCTCTTTGTCCTGCAAGATCTCTTTGATCTTTTCGGGGAGGGCGAGAAGTTCGGACGTGAGTTCGTTCTCATGCGCTTCGTCCAACATTCCGCGGGAGGCACCGAGGCGGATCGCGACGGCGTACATGGCGGCAAGTTGGGTACTGTACGCCTTGGTGGTCGCGACGGCAATTTCGGGCCCCGCCATCGTATAGAGGACGTAATCCGACTCACGCGCGATGGAACTTCCGACCACGTTGACGATACCGAGGACGGGGGAACCGTTCTTCTTCGCCTCGCGGAGGGCGGCAAGACTGTCTGCCGTTTCGCCCGATTGGCTGATGATCACGGTGAGGGTGTTTTTATCGAGAATGGGGGCGCGGTAACGGAATTCCGAGGCGATCTCAACGCGCACGGGGATGCGGCAGAGATCCTCGATGACGTAACCGCCGACCGTTCCGACATGGAACGCAGAACCGCAGCCGACGATCGTTACGCTCGTGAAGGATCTCAGAATTTCATCGGTCAGACCGAATCCGTCAAAGTTCAGTTTGCCGTCTTTCATCAGAGAATTGACCGTATCGCCGACGGCTTTCGGCTGCTCGTGGATCTCTTTCATCATGAAATGCTCGTAACCGTCTTTTTCCGCGGCGGCGGCATCCCAAAGGATCTCGGTCGGCTCTTTTTCGATCTGTTCGCCGTCGAGGTTGTAGAAGCAGATCTTTCCGGCTTCCATCATCGCCATTTCGAGGTTTCCGATATAGTAGACCGTTCTTGTGTATTTCAGAATGGCGGGGACGTCGGAGGCAAGGAAGCACTCACCGTCCTTACTGCCGAGGATCATCGGGCTGTCTTTTCTCGCGGCAAACACTTTGCCGGGGTAGTCCTTGAACATAACGGCGAGGGCGTAGGAACCGCGGACACGCACCATGGTTTTCGCGAGGGCGTCGATCGGTCCCATACCGTATTTTTTGTAGTAATAGTCGATCAGTTTGATGACGATCTCGGTGTCCGTCGCGGAATAGAACCGATATCCCTTCTTGACGAGTTTCTCTTTCAGTTCCTGATAGTTTTCGATGATACCGTTATGAACGCCGACGACGTTGCCGTCCTCACTTCTGTGGGGGTGGGCGTTGCTTTCGGAAGGTTCACCGTGCGTTGCCCAACGGGTGTGACCGATGCCGACGCTTCCGTGGAGAGTTTTGCCGTCGTCCGTTTTTTCGCGGAGGACTTTGAGCCGTCCTTTGACTTTGACGATCTCCGTCTGTCCGTCGTCTGCGCGTACGGCAAGTCCCGCGGAATCGTAACCGCGGTATTCGAGTTTCGAAAGTCCGTCAAGCAAGATCGGGGCGGCATCCCGTTTTCCTGTAAATCCTACAATTCCGCACATCAGTGTTTTCCTCCGACTTCATAACCGCGCTCACGGATCAATCCGACGACGCGATCTACGTATTCTCTGCAAAGTGTTTCTTCGGGTGCTTCCGCCATGACGCGGATCACGGGTTCCGTGCCGGACTCACGCAAGAGGATACGTCCGTTCGCACCGAGTTCCGCGGTGATCTTTTCGATCTCTGCGGCGATGGTCTCATCCGCTCTCACGGCGGCTTTGTCCGCCACGCGCACGTTCACAAGGACCTGCGGGTAGATTTTGAAGTCCTTGGTGAGTTCGCTCAATTTGGATTTTTCGGCGATCATGACTTCCATCATCTTGATACTCGTCAGAATACCGTCGCCCGTGGAGGCGTATTGAGAGAAGATGATATGCCCCGACTGTTCCCCGCCGATGCGGCAACCGTTCGCGCTCATGTAATCGTAAACGTACTTGTCGCCGACCGCCGTTTTCGCGTAAGGGATGCCGAGAGAATCAAACGCGCGGTAAAGTCCGAAGTTGGACATGACCGTGGTAACGACCGCGTCGTTCATCTCGCGCTCGTGTTTTTTGAGATATTTGCCGTAAACGTAGAGAATACCGTCACCGGTAACGATCTGTCCTTTTTCATCTACGCAGAGGCATCTGTCCGCATCGCCGTCGAAGGCGAAACCGACGTCCATGCCGTTTTCCCTGACGTAGCGGGCAAGTCCTTCGATATGTGTCGAACCGGCATCGCGGTTGATGTTGAAGCCGTTGGGTTCGGCATTGATGACGTAGGTCTTTGCGCCGAGGGCTTCAAACACGGATTTCGCGATGTACCAGGAAGCGCCGTTCGCACAATCGAGGGCGACTTTGTAGCCGCGGAAAGAGTACATACCGAGTGAGATGAGATAGCCGATGTAACGGTTTCTGCCCGCGGAATAGTCCACGGCACAACCGATATGTTCTCCGACGGCAAACGGAAGATCTTTCACTTCTTCCCCGAAGAGGACGAGTTTTCCGTCGAGGTAATCTTCAATATAAGAAATGGTGGTTTCGTCCATCTTCTCACCGCGGTTGTTGATGAGTTTGATGCCGTTGTCCGAATAGGGATTGTGGCTCGCGGAGATCATGATACCGCAGTCGAAATCGTCTACTTTGGAAACGTAGGCGACGGACGGGGTGGTCGTTACGTGCATCATATAGGCATCCGCGCCGGAGGAAACGATGCCGGAAACAAGGGCGTATTCAAACATATAACTCGAACGGCGGGTATCTTTTCCGATCACGATGCGGGGCGCACCGTCGCGTTCTTCCCTCTCACGGAGTTTGCCGAAATACCAGCCGAGGAATTTTCCGATCGCAAATGCGTGGTCTGCCGTCAGGACTTCTCCCGCTTCCCCGCGGAAGCCGTCGGTTCCGAAATATCTTCCCATATTGTTCTCCTTATCTGTTTTCTTTCGCTACGACGATGCCGCCCGTTTTATAAATGGAATACGGGGGGACGGTTCCTCGCACGCAGGAAAGAGGATATACGTTGGAATGCTGTCCGATCACGGTACCGGGATTGAGGACACTGTTGCAACCGACTTCGACGAAATCGCCGAGGATGGCACCCATCTTTTTTCTGCCGGTTTCGATCCGTCTGTCGCCGTCGCGGACGGTGACAAGTGTCTTATCGGACTTGACGTTGGAAGTCAAAGAACCGGCACCCATGTGCGATTTATAGCCGAGGACGGAGTCGCCGACGTAGTTGTAATGCGGTGTCTGCACACCGTCGAAGAGGATGACGTTTTTCAGTTCTACGGAATTGCCGACGACGCAGCCGGAGCCGACAAGCGCCGAGCCGCGGATGAACGCGCAATGGCGCACTTCCGTTTCCGCACCGATGATGCAGGGGGCGCCGAGATAGGCAGTGGGGGCAACTTTTGCCGTCTTGTGGACGAAGACGTCGGGGGAAACCTCGTCGTACTCGTCGCGGGATAACGTTTTCTGTAAAGACAGGATCAGATCCTTGATTCCGTCAAGCGCTTCCCATGGGTAGGTGAACGCCGAGAGATACTCTCCTGCCATGCTGTGAGAAAGATCAAAAAGTTCGGAAATCTTCATACGCTCCTCAAAACTCTACTGTGGGTAGATATTATGTTATTTTCATTCCATTTTAGGTGGATTTGAAAAGTCGATTGATTATAGCACGGCAAAACGGTTTTGTCAAGACTTATTTTATCGAAATCCGATGAAAAACTTCGCAAAGCCAACTTGACATCCCCGTACATATGTGATAAAATAAAGCCGTTATATCAATATATGACCGATTTCCGCACGTGTGAAAGCGGCGGATCCCGAAAACATTTTAATACAGAGGAGAACTCACAATGATCGAAGGAAGAAACACCTCCCCCGTGATCAAAAAACTCGACCACCCCGTACTTACTTACAAAGACATTCCTTACAATGCCGCTTTGATCTTCAATGCCGGCGTTGCGAAATTCAACGGCAAATACGTAATGGCGTTCAGAAACGACTACGGTTCCGTGGAAGAACACCGCCTCGACGGCACGAACATCGGACTTGCTTACAGTGACGACGGTGAACATTGGACGCCCGAATCCAAACCCTGGTTCGCCATTTCCGACGGCGAGATCATCCGTGCGTACGACCCCAGAATTTCCGTGATCGACGGCGTTTGCTACCTCTGCATGGCGGTAGATACCAAACACGGTCTGCGCGGTTGCATCGCAAAGACCGAAGATTTCAACAAACTCGAGATCCTCTCGATGAGCGTTCCAGATAACAGAAACATGGTTCTCTTCCCCGAAAAGGTCGGCGGGAACTACATCCGTCTTGAACGCCCGATGCCCGTTTATTCCAGAGGCAAAGACCGTTTCGATATGTGGCTCTCCGAATCTCCCGATATGGAATTCTGGGGCAGATCCAGACTCGTTCTCGGCGTTGAGGACGTCCCCTTCGCCAACGACAAAGTAGGTCCCGGTGCGCCCCCTGTCAAGACCGACAAGGGTTGGCTCACTCTCTTCCACGCCGTGGAAAAGGACACCACCCGCGGCAAAAACGGTTGGGAACCCAGATGGCAGAAGAGTTACTACGCAGGTGTTGCGCTTCTCGACCTTGAAGATCCTTCCAAGATCATCGGCTACTCCAAGAAACCTCTCATCTGCTGCGACCGCGCCTTTGAGGACGGTTTCCGCAATGACGTTATCTTCCCCGGCGGTATGATCCTTGAGGACAGCGGCGAAGTCAAGATCTACTACGGTGCTTCCGATACCGTGGAATGCCTTGCGCGTGCCGACGTCAACGATCTTCTCAAACTCTGCCTTGACAAATAATCAAAAACAAAACGGCGGGAATAAACGTTTCCGCCGTTTTTGTTTTCCCTTTTCCTGCTTTTCTCTCAAGTCGGAAACAAGACCTTGTAATTATCGGCAATATATGCTATAATGAAGAAAAATCTATTTTGGGAGTGGCTTATGAATCGATTCCGAGAAAGCATACACAGCATTTCTCCGTTTTTCAGAGAAGTCGTATTGGACGAGCGCCGCAGAAACAAGGTTCTTGCGCGTCTGACGTATTTCGTGTTGGCATCCGTGGCACTGTTCATGAGCGTCGTCAACGCGTTCACGGCGGAATATACGTTGCTGATCGCCACCGGCGTTTTCTCCTCGCTCTGCTTCATTGACTTTGCGATGTCCTTCGGCGGACGAAAATCCTCGTCGGCCGCTTCCGTACTGTTCATCATAGAGATCCTGACACTGATGATCTTCTTCCTCGTTTCGGGGCATCCGAAAGGATTCAGCGTGATCTGGTCGGCACTGCTCCCCACCTGCGGACTCTGTCTGTTCGGATTCAGAAAAGGCACGATCGTCAGCGGCACATTTTTCGTCGCTCTCGTCTTTTTCTTCTGGACTCCGCTTGGAAGAAGTCTTTTGGTCTATCAGGACTACGGGGACGTATTCATGCTGCGTTTCCCGATGCTGTATCTCTCCTTCTTCGCTCTTGCTCTCGGTCTTGAAGGCATCCTGAGCATTTCTCAACAGGCATACGCCAATCTTTCTCACCACGATCCGCTGACCGGCGCGCTCAACCGTTCGGGCTTTTCCGATATCCTGCATGATAAACTCGCCGACAGAAAAAACGAACGCATCGGTTTCATCATCGCGGATCTCGACCATTTCAAGGTCGTCAACGACAAATACGGTCACTCAAACGGCGACCGTGTACTGATCCAAACCGTTCAGATCATCAAAGAAGTTACGGACGTGCCCCTCTGCCGTTGGGGCGGTGAAGAATTTGCGATCTTCGTTCCCGACGGAGAACACACGGAGGAGATCGCGGAAAACATTCGCCGGAAAATGGAAGAAACGTCCATTCGCCTCGACGGCACGGACGAGATCCGTCAAACGCTCTCCTTGGGCGCGATCTGCGTCCGTTCAAACGGAATGCCGGATTACTCTCCGCTCTGCAAAGCCGCAGACACGTGTCTTTACGAAGCAAAGGAAACGGGACGGAACCGTGTGATTTATCGCGAAGCGGAAAACTGCGCGGATCTGCAAGAAGGTCCGGCTCACGAATAAAATTATAGGATAAAAAAAGAAAGCGGCGGACACCAACGTTTCCGCCGCTTTGATTGTTTCACTGAGATTCAGCGCTCGGCAAAGACGAGCAACGTCCCCTGACTTACGGAAATCACGGCAGTCGGCTCGGCAAAGGCGTTGGACAGCCCGAGCGGGAAATCCGGCGTTAAGGTCGCGCCGTCGAGCGGATAAGAAAGTCCGCTGTAAGTAACGCCTTCCGCCTTACCGCCGAAAGCGAACACGGAAAGATAGGCACCGACTCTGCCGGTGACCGTGCGGCTCTCGTTGCGGACGAGAAAGGCATCCTGCTTCGGGAAACGAAGCACGGCATCCGCGCCCTGATCTCTGACGAAGGAAAGAAGTTGAAGATTGGCGACGGTGTGATCGGCTCTGCCACCCGTCGCGCCGAGAAATACGAACCGACGGTATCCGCGCGCGAAGCCGGAGCGGAACGCAAGAGAAAGATCGGAGTCATCCTTTCTTGTGGGGTGGCGTTCCACGGGGATGCCGTCGAGGGTATTTCCGACCGGATTTCCTCCGAAGGAATCAAAATCGCCGACGCAGAGATCAGGGCGGATCCCCGCTTCTTTTAAGTAGGTATAACCGCCGTCGGCGGCGATCACGAAGTCGTTTTCCTCTTTGAGGAACGGTTCGAAATACTCACCGGCACCGACGATGTAGCAGGTTTTCATTTTGATAATTCTCCGATTTTGTGAAGATTTGTTTGCAAATCAGCCGTTTTTCATTTCATCCACGGCACGCATGATGCCGAGTTTACCGGTTTCATAAGTCAAGCCGCCCTGCATAAACGCGGTGTACGGAGGAACGACGGGACCGTCGCAGGAGAGTTCGTTCGTTGCGCCGGTAACGAAGGTTCCCGCCGCGCTGACTTCCGGATGAGGATAGCCGGGCATCGCGGAGGGTTCGGGGGTGCAGAAAGACTCCACGGGGGATCCTTTCTGAACGCCGCGGCAGAAGCGGATGAGGTTCTCCGCCGTGTCGAGGTCGATGGTCTGCACGATATCCGTGCGCTTTTCGTCATAGCGCGGAGAGATCCCGCGGAAGCCGGAAAGTTCCAGCATTCTTGCCGCGAGTACCATGGTTTTGAGGGTGGCGGCAACCGTTGTTGGCGCCATGAACAAACCTTTGAAGAAATCGCCGAGTTGGTTGAAGTTCGCACCGAGATCTTTGCCGATGCAGGGAGCGGTCAGACGTTCCGCAATATCCTCGATCACCGTCTTTTTACCGACGCAGTACGCACCGCTGACGGCAAATCCGGCACCGAGGTTTTTCATCATGGAACCGACGAACACGTCGGCGCCGACGTCGGTCGGCTCTCTGTCTTCGGTGAACTCGCCGTAGCAGTTGTCCACCATGATGACGGTTTCAGGGGAACACTCTTTGATGAGGGCGATGGCTTTTTCGATCTTGTCCATCACAAGACTCTTGCGGCGGGCGTAGCCGCGGGAACGCTGGATGGCGGCGACTTTGACGAATTCGCCGTTCGTGAATCTCTCGCGGATGGCATCATAGTCGAAATCATCTCCGTCAAGCGGGATATCCTCGTATTGAATGCCGTAGGACATCAGCGAATTCCGGCTCTCGCCCGACGTACCGATGACGGAACGGAGCGTGCCGCAAGGCTCGCCGGTGCCGTAGACCAGGGTGTCACCGTGGCGAAGAAGCGCGGAGAGCGTGACAAAGAGGGCGTGCGT
>JAKSPH010000023.1 GCA_024404975.1 Clostridia bacterium
TCTACTACAAGAGGTCTTTTTATTCAATGTCCGTTTTTACGGGTTCAGTTCATTTTTCGTTGCACTTTTTTATATATTTCTCTAATTTCTGCGTGTTACATCTATAGAATCCGGCAAATCAATTGACAAATGGACTTTGTTGTGGTATAATTTAAGTGGATATTTATATTTTCATAGTTTTGAAGGTGACATAATATTGATTATGTTCTCAAAAGAGGTGCAATATGGCGGATAATTTGAACTTGGACTATGATGAAATTGTGATAACAAAAGATGTCAGCGTTGCACACGGCGGCGTAATGGCCATCTACACGGATGAACTCATTTTAACGAACAAAAAGATCATCTGTTTACATAAGGGTATGTTCGGTGGCACGAAAACAATTTATCATTATCCCTTGGAACAAATTAAAGTTTATAATGGTGTGCCGCAAGTCCAAAAAGGCAAATTGTCAAATGGAACCCCCTGCCTTGACGTTTATTTGATTTCCGGTGAAGAACACTTTAATTTTCAATCAAAGAACAAGGCAACGATAGATAAATGGATTGCGGAAATCAATAAGGCATTTGGAATAATGCAGAAAGTCGAGCAGAATAAGAAAAGTAAAAAGCGTTCCGAATCCGACGAGGATTCTATTGCGGGAGCATTCAAAAAAGTCGGTGACAGTTTCAAAGAGGTCGGTCGGGAATTTGCCGTAGCCTTTGGGTTTAAAGGAAAAAGCAAAAAGGAAGAGATTGACGAAGAAGAGGAGAAAGACGAGGAGGAAGAAGCCGTGTCAAACTATAAATTGGAATCCGACGAGAGCATTATTCTGCGTAAGGAATGCGTGTATGTCTTTGGCTCCCTTGAATGTACGGCAGATGTTGCTCTTCTTACGAACAAAAGATTGGTGTTGGAATATACAACCGGGTTTTGGAACAACAAAAACCACGTGGATACCTTCCCTTTATCCGATATCAAATTATATAAAAACATACCTCAAGTCAAAATGGGAGAACGTGACGATGAGCCAATTCTCGAAATTTCTTTTGCCAATTCCCAACTGATGTTAAACTTCAGTGAAGTGGGCAATGAGAAAAAGCAAAAACAATGCATTGAAGAATGGATGGACAAAACCCTGGATGCTCTTTCGGATATTTCAATAGTTCCTCCTGCAGATAATAGTGGTAATAGGAACATAAGAATCTGCCAGTCATGCGGGAAGCCCTTACCTTCAAACGTAGCCTTTTGCACTAACTGCGGCGCAAAGGTTCAAATAGTTGAGGAAAAGAGTGCTACCGGTAAGATTTGTAGTAAGTGCGGAATGGAAATCCCGGTCGGAATGAGATTTTGCACTGAATGTGGGGCTGCGGTAGAGGAAAACAAGCCGGGAACTCCGAATCCTATTCCCCCTACCGAACCAATTAAAGACTCAGTTGAAGAAAAACAAAAAGAAAAATTAAGCATCGATCAGCAAATCGAGCTTCTTCAAAAATTAAAATCTCTTGTTGACGCGGGAATAATCTCTCAAGAAGAGTTTGAAAAGAAAAAGAAAGAAATACTCTAACATGAGGTGAAAAAATGGCTTATTGTACAAATTGCGGAGCCCAGGTAGATGATAATGCCAAGTTCTGCGGTGTATGCGGGAATAAAATGGTCGCCATTCCGCAACCGCCCAAAACAAATGCACGTAAAACAACTTATGATGGAACAATACATAAATGCCCCAATTGCGGCGTTGGATTAGCGTCCTTCGTTAAAAACTGCCCCGAATGTGGCTATGAACTTAGAGGAGCGGATGGTGTCGAGTCTGCCAGCGATTTTGCTCGGCGATATGCTTCCACAACATCAAACGATAAAAAAGTTGATTTAATTCGTACTTTTGTTATTCCTAACACGAAAGAAGATATATTAGAGTTTGCCATTTTGGCTTCCTCCAATATTGATACCACAGCATACACAAGAGATACTGTTGTCGTCTCCGGCGGTGTTTCACAGCAGGATGTATCAGAAGCTTGGATGGCTAAATTTGAACAGGCATATCAAAAAGCAACAATATTGCTGTCAGGTACACCCGAGTTAAAAAAGATTGAAGGTTTGTATGAAAAAAAGAAAAAATCGTTAAGCACTGCTAAAGTCACATCCGTAGGTGGAAAAGTGGTGAAGGGCATCTTTAGAAATGAGTTTGTCAAAATTATGCTTCCTTTCATTTTACTTATGGCTCTAATTCCACTCTTATTTGGCTTATCAGAATGTGGAACAGGAAGTGGCGAGAAAAAACTTGAAAAACAGGTTAAGCAAGTCGAAGCCTATATTGCCGAAGGCAACTATGATGCTGCATTGACAACAGCGTATTCGATGAGTCAAAGTTACAGCAGCAGTTGGACTGAAACACGGGCAAACTTGATTTCTCGAATTAAAGAACTTAAGGGAGAAACAGAAGGAAAGATCCCAATCCCCAACACAGAATATGAAGATAAACAATATGCCGATATTGTTCTGTTATTTACAAAAGCTGGGTTTACGAATGTGACTGCCGAAAAGGTTCCGGATTTAATTACTGGGTGGCTACATTCGGAAGGCGAAGTCATAGAAGTGTCTATAGATGGTAGCACAACGTTTTCAAAAGGAGATTACTGTGATCCAAATGCCGTTGTTATCGTAAGATACCACGGTTATTCTGATTAAGGAGGATGAAAAATGGGACTATTTAAAAGAGGCGGCATTATTGCCGATGTTATCCGTTGCGACGAGCCGGATTATTTGATTTGGAAATGGCATCCGGTTGGAAGCGAGTCCGGCAATAATAAACGTGAAAACGCAATTAGATGGGGTTCCTCTTTAAGAGTTAAGGATGGTTCTGTTGCCGTTTTTGTGTACAAGCAGAAAGGCGGAGTGTTCCAGGATTTTATTGAGGGACCGTTCGACGAGATGATTTCCACAAAGAACCTTCCGATTCTTTCTGGGCTCATTGGTCTTGCCTACGATGGCAATTCCCCTTTCCAGGCGGAGGTTTATTTCATCAATCTTGCAAAAGTTGTGCAGTCGAGATTTGCCGTTCCGTATTTCGACGTGTACGATCCGCGGTTTGTGGATTTTGGTGTGCCGATTGCTGTCCGTGGAACGATGACCTTTCAAATCAAGGACTATCGTGAGTTTATCAAACTCCACCGTCTTGAAGAGTTCAGCCACGATGCTTTCGATAAGCAGATAAAGGACGCACTTGTAAAGTATGTCAAAAATGTCGTTGCCAATGCTCCCGCAAAAAATGACATGTCTGTCATTCAAATCGAGAAGCAAATCGGACAAATCAACGATTTGGTTATCGGGGATGTTCAAGACAGACTGGGCAACGAGTTTGAGGTAACGGTTACAAGCATAGACATTGCCGATATTGATATTGATAAATCGAGTGAGGGCTACACCCAACTCAAGGCAGTTACCCAAAATATTACTTATGCGACCACTGTTGCCAAGGCAGAAGCCGAAATCAAAACCATCCACGACACGCAAAGAATCAATATGGAAAACTACGAAGAAATCCTGCGTATTCAGCGTGAAGAGGGTGCGTATGCACAACATAAGCAGACGCAAACGGCAAACCTTGGAGCTTTCCAAACGGAAAAGCAGGCAGAGGTCGGTATTGCCGGAGCAAATGCCCTTGGACAAATGGGCGCAAACGGTGCCGGTTCTGTAAACATTGGCGGAGACGGTGGCTCGACTGGTTTCAATCCGGCAGCAATGATGACCGGCATCGCCATGGGCGGTGTTGTTGCAAATAACATTGCCGGTACAATGCAGGGGGCAATGAACGGAATGAACCAAATCGGAGGAGCAGTACCTCCCACAGTGCCGGAAACCGTGTATAACATTGCTGTAAATGGACAGGCAACGGGGCCGTACAACCTTGCGACTTTAACCCAGATGGCACAAGCCGGTCAGTTCGCCGGACAGACATTGGTTTGGAAACCCGGAATGCAGGCATGGGCGCAAGCAAATACGATTGAGGAATTGAAAGAAGTATTGAATTCGGTTCCTCCCATTCCTCCAACTGAAAGTTAAATTTTGATACTTTTTACAAGAAGGCATCGAGAAATCGGTGCCTTTTTTCATAGTCACACTCCGCTTTTGCCTGTTATCAGGCATATTCACATCGGCGGAGTGTTTTTTGTTTTGGCACCGAGACCTGGCGGCTGTCCGGCTTTCACAGAGCAGTGTGCCGGGCGGATGACTACTATTATATAGATAATGCACCCACCTTGCACCCGGCTATGAGGGGTTGGGTGCAAATGCACTCACTTGATGCACCCACCCTATGAAAAATTAAATTGTATTATCTCTATATGTCCAAGGCATATCGAGTGTTCATTTTTTTGATAGAATAGCGTATTTCTATTTTCTGTGTTGCAAATCTTCATTCCTGCTCCGGCGGTTTTTGAACGCAGGGCATACCGTTTACGGAAGGCGGCGAAGAGAAGAAAAATCGGAGGTTTTGTGAACCGTTCGGAAAGAACGCCAAAAGCCCCCGAAATTCGGATTGTATCAAAAAAACAACCCCGATGCGCATCGGGGTTGTTTTTGGGTTCGCCGGCGGGGTCCGGCGTGATGTGGATTTTACTGATAAATCGGATATTTCGCGCAGAGAGCCTGCACTTCCGCGGAAATGCGATCTTTGTTGCCCTCAAAGTCTTCGATGGCGTCGGCGATCCAATCCGCAATGAGTTTCATATCCTCTTCTTTGAATCCGCGGGAGGTGACTGCGGGTGTTCCGATGCGGAGTCCGCTCGTTACAAAAGGACTCTGCGGATCGTTCGGAATGGTGTTCTTGTTCGCCGTGATATGAACCTGATCAAGGCGGGCTTCGAGTTCCTTGCCCGTGATGCCGGTTCCGGTAAGGTCAAGGAGCATCAGATGATTGTCCGTACCGCCGGAAACGATCTTTACCCCGCGTTTCTTCAAGTTCTCGCAAAGGGCAGCCGCGTTCTTCACGACCTGTTTGCCGTACTCTTTGAATTCGTCGGTCATCGCTTCTCCGAGCGCTACCGCCTTTGCCGCGATAATATGCATGAGCGGGCCGCCCTGTGTTCCGGGGAAAATGGCTTTATCAATCAGTTTTGCATACTTTTCTTTACAAAGGATCATCCCGCCGCGAGGACCGCGAAGCGTCTTGTGGGTAGTGGTCGTTACGACGTCGGCATAAGGAACGGGCGAAGGGTGTACGCCGGCGGCGACAAGACCCGCGATGTGTGCCATATCGACCATGAGATAAGCACCGACTTCATCGGCGATCTCACGGCAGCGTTTGAAATCAATGACACGGGAATACGCACTCGCGCCAACAACGATCAGTTTCGGCTTGCAATCCAGTGCGATCGCACGCATCTCGTCGTAGTCGATCGTCTGCGTTTCTTTGGAAACGCCGTAAGGTACGATGTGGAAGTACTTACCGGAAATGTTGACCGGCGAACCGTGGGAAAGGTGTCCGCCCTCCTGAAGGTTCATGCCCATGACGGTATCTCCGGGAGAAAGGAGCGCAAAGAACACCGCAAGGTTTGCGGAGGCTCCGCAATGAGGCTGTACGTTGGCGTGTTCCGCACCGAACAGTTTCTTCGCGCGGTCGCGTGCGATCTCCTCCACAACGTCCACGTATTGGCAACCGCCGTAGTAACGGTGTGCAGGATATCCTTCCGCATACTTATTGGTAAGAATTCCGCCCGCCGCAAGAAGTACGGCTTTCGATACGATATTTTCGCTGGCGATCAGTTCAATGTTTTGTCTTTGTCTTTGCAGTTCATCTCCGCAAGCCGCGGCAACTTCACTGTCGTATTTTTCAAGTTCTTCAAAAAAGTTCATGTTTTCTCTCCTTTTACTTAAAGTATTTCACTGCGGCTTCAAACATACGGATGTTATAATTGCCGGGTACGTTTTTATAAAGTCCCGCTCCGACTCTCTCGCTGTGTCCCATCTTTCCGAACACCCTGCCGTCGGGCGAGGTGATGCCCTCCACTGCGAACATGGAGTTGTTGGGATTGAAGCGGATGTCGTCGGTCGCGTTTCCGTTCAGATCGACGTACTGAGTTGCGATCTGACCGTTCTTTGCCAATTGACGGATCAGCGCCTCGTCCGCGATGAATCTTCCCTCTCCGTGAGAGATGGGAACGCTGACGATATCGCCGACGTTCATCAGCGAAAGCCACGGGGATTTGTTGGACGCGATCCGTGTACGGACGATATTCGACTGATGTCTTGCGATGGTATTGAAGGTCAGCGTCGGGCAGTTCTCATCGGTGTCGATGATCTTGCCGTATGGGACAAGTCCGAGTTTGATCAGCGCCTGGAAACCGTTACAAATACCGCACATCAGACCGTCGCGGCGTTCGAGAAGTTGCGTTACGCCCTCTTTGATCGCTTGGTTACGGAAGAACGCGGTAATGAATTTTCCGCTTCCGTCCGGCTCGTCGCCGCCCGAGAAACCGCCGGGAATGAAGATGATCTGCGAAGAGCCGATCTCCGAGGCAAACGCTTCGATGCTCCGACGGATGCCGTCGGACGAGAGGTTGTTGATGACGAAGATCTTTGCCTCCGCACCCGCGTCGGCGACGGCTTTGGCACTGTCGTATTCGCAGTTCGTACCGGGGCATACGGGGATCAGCACCTTGGGTTTTGCGCATTTTACCGCCGGCGCCTTGCGCTCTTCGGTGCGGTAAGACACGTTTTCATACGTCTTTCCGCTTGTTTTGACGTTGAAAGGATACACCTTTTCAAGTTTGTTTTCATAGATGCCGCGCAGTTCGGAAAGCGAAACACTGTCCGTTCCGCGGCAAATCACGCCGTCCTCCGTAACCGTACCGACAGGGATCCCGCAAGAACAGTCTTCCGTAGTTTCGAGCAGGAAAGAGCCGTAACCGTAGTCAAACAGTTCCTTCACGCCGAGGGCTTCCTCAAAGCGGAAGCCGAGTCCGTTTCCGAGTGCCATCTTCAGAACGGCTTCTGCGATACCGCCCATACCGAGGGTATAGCAGGACACGGCTTTTCCCGAACGGAGAAGATCGGTGACCGCCGTAAAGACGGAGCGCAGGCTCTCGGTTTCCGGCAGACCGTTTTCGTCGGCATCGGGACGGATAAGGATGAGTTTATCCCCTGCCTTTTTGAATTCGGGGGAAACGATGCTATCGGTCTTTTCCGTGGTAACGGCAAACGAAACGAGCGTCGGCGGGACGTCGAGTTTCTCGAAAGATCCGCTCATGGAGTCTTTTCCGCCGATCGCACCGATGCCGAGATCCATCTGCGCCCGATACGCGCCGAGAAGTGCCGAGAACGGCAATCCCCAACGCGCGGGATCCTTGCCCGGATGCGGGAAATATTCCTGGAAGGAGAGGTAGACGTCCTTGAATTGCGCGCCGGTCGCGATGAGTTTGCTGACCGATTCCACAACGGCGAGATACGCGCCGTGATAGGGACTCTGCTCGGAAACGAAGGGATTATAGCCCCACGCCATCAGCGAGCAGTCATCGGTGTGCTTCTTCTCGACCGAGATCTTCTGAACCATCGCCTGAATGGGCGTGGACTGGTACTTTCCGCCGAAGGGCATCAGGACGGTTCCGGCACCGATCGTGGAGTCGAAACGCTCCGAAAGTCCCTGTTTGGAGCAGACGTTCAGATCGCTCGCGAGTTTTCGGTAATCGGACAGAAAGTCGGTCGCCTCTTTTTTGGTCGGTTTCACGCATCGTGCGGGGACGATCTCAATGTGCTTTTCGGCACCGTTGGAATTCAGGAATTCGCGGCTGACGTCCACGATCTTTTTGCCGTTCCATTTCATGACGAGCCTCGGCTCTTCGCAAACGACGGCAACGGGGACCGCTTGCAGGTTCTCGCTTGCGGCGAGGTTCAGAAAGGCATCGACGTTTTCCTTTTCGACGACGACTGCCATACGTTCCTGCGACTCACTGATAGCAAGTTCCGTTCCGTCGAGGCCTTCGTATTTTTTGGGAACCGCGTTGAGGTCGATCTCAAGACCGTCGGCGAGTTCTCCGATGGCGACGGACACACCGCCCGCGCCGAAATCGTTACACCGTTTGATCATACGGCAGGCTTCGCGGTTTCTGAAAAGACGCTGCAGTTTTCTCTCTTCGGGAGCGTTGCCTTTTTGCACTTCGGCACCGCAGGTTTCGACCGAATGGGAATCGTGTGCTTTGGAAGAACCGGTCGCACCGCCGATACCGTCCCTGCCCGTGCTTCCGCCGAGAAGGATGACCACGTCAGACGGAGCCGGCACCTCGCGGCGCACGTTTTCCGCAGGAGCGGCGGCAATGACCGCGCCGATCTCCATACGTTTTGCGGCATAACCGGGATGGTAGATCTCATCTACGATACCCGTGGCAAGTCCGATCTGGTTTCCGTAGGAAGAATACCCCGCCGCCGCCATCGTAACGATCTTGCGCTGAGGGAGCTTACCGGGGATAGTTTTTGACACGGGTACCGTGGGATCGGCGGCGCCCGTCACACGCATGGCACCGTAAACGTAACTTCTGCCCGAAAGCGGATCGCGGATGGCACCGCCGATACAGGTTGCGGCACCGCCGAACGGTTCGATCTCGGTGGGGTGGTTGTGCGTTTCGTTTTTGAAGAGAAGAAGCCACGGCTCACGCACGCCGTCGACGTCAACGTCGATCTTCACCGTGCAGGCGTTGATCTCTTCGGACTCGTCGAGCTTGTCGAGTTTGCCCTCTTTTTTGAGGCATCGGACGGCGATCGTGGCGATGTCCATCAAGCAAACGGGCTTCGTTCTTCCGAGTTTCTTTCTCGTTTCGATATATTCGTCATACGTTTTCTGCAAAAGCGCATCTTCAAATTTCACGCCGTCGATGACGGTATGGAAAGTCGTATGACGGCAATGGTCCGACCAATACGTGTCGATCATTCTGATCTCGGTAACGGTGGGATCGCGGTTTTCTTTTCTGAAATACTCCTGACAGAACGCAACGTCGTCGGCATCCATGGCAAGACCGTAGTCTTTCACGAATTTTTCGAGTTGCGCGCGGGAATACCCGACGAATCCGTCGACCGTGGGGACGGTCGTGGGGATCTCAAACTCCGTTTTGAGCGTGTCGTGCTTCGCAAGGGACGCCTCTCTCGATTCCACGGGGTTGATCACGTATTTTTTGATCTCGTTGACATCGCTCTCGGTCAGATCGCCGTAAAGCGCGTACACCTTGGCGGAACGGACGACCGGGCGCTCTCCCTGCGAGATGATCTGAATGCACTGCGAGGCACTGTCCGCGCGCTGATCAAACTGTCCGGGAAGAAATTCCACGGCAAACACGGCGGCTCCGGACAGATCCGGCTCGGTATAAGTAAGATCGAGTTGCGGTTCCGAAAAGACCGTTTTCACGGCGTAATCGAAAAGTTCCCCGGTGATGTTTTCGGCATCGTATCGGTTGAGAATACGGACTTTTTCGAGGGCTTTGATCCCGAGAAGTCCGGTTACGTCCGAACAGAGTGCGTGTGCTTCGTTGGCGAGTTCCCCGCGTTTTTCCGTAAAAATACGATAAACCATTATTTCACCTCCGCGATCTTTAACGCTTTTCTGCCGATATCACGGCGGTAGAAAGCGTTTTTGAATGAAATCTTTTCTGCGTATCCGTATGCCGTTTTCACCGCGTCGGACAACGTATCCTCGACGGCGGTAACGCCGAGAACTCTTCCGCCGTTGGAAAGGAGAGCGCCGTTTTCGAGTTTGGCTCCCGCGACGTAAACGTGATCCTCAAGCGACTCCGGAATCGAGATCGCGAACCCTTTTTCGTAGGAGAGAGGATATCCCTCCGATGCCATGATGACACAGCAGGCGCTTCTGTCGCTGAATCTGACTTCGCACTCGGCGAGTTTTTCCTCGGTTACCGCCTGCATGACGGTCAGAAGGTCGCTTTCGAGAAGCGGCAGCACGACCTGCGTTTCGGGATCTCCGAAACGGCAGTTGTATTCGATGACTTTGGGACCGTCCTCGGTCAGCATAAGACCGAAATACAGGCATCCTTTGAAGGTTCTTCCCTCGTTTTTCATCGCACGGACCGTCGGAAGGAAGATCTCTTTCATACATCTTTCCGCGATCTCTTCGGTGTAACAGGGGTTGGGGGCTATGGTTCCCATGCCGCCCGTATTCAGACCGGTATCGCCGTCACCCGCGCGTTTGTGATCCATGGAAGAAACCATCGGAACAACGACGTTTCCGTCAGTGAAAGACAAAACCGAAACTTCGGGGCCTGTGAGAAACTCCTCGATGACGATCTGATCGCCGCTCTTGCCGAATTTCTTATCTTCCATCATAGATCGGACGGCATCGATCGCCTGCTCTCTCGTTTCGGCGATGATAACACCTTTGCCGAGAGCAAGTCCGTCTGCCTTGACCACGGTGGGGATCGGTGCGGTCTGCAAGTATCGGCTCGCCGCAGCGGCATCCGAGAACACCTCGTACCGCGCAGTGGGGATACCGTATTTCTTCATCAGATTCTTTGAAAAAACTTTACTGCCTTCTATGATCGCGGCGTTTTTGCGGGGTCCGAAACAAGGGATCCCTTTTTCTTCGAGCGCATCGACCATGCCGAGGACGAGGGGATCGTCCGGAGCGACGACACAGTAATCGACACCGTTTTCGACGGCAAATTCCGTTACGGCGGCAACGTCAGTCGCCGGAATGGAAACACACTCGGCATCCTTTGCGATCCCTCCGTTTCCGGGGACGGCATAGATGCGGGTTACGGCGGGGTTCTCTTTCAGTTTTTTGATGATGGCATGCTCGCGCCCGCCACTTCCGACAACAAGTAATTTCATCTTACACCTCGATCAGTGATGGAATAAGCGCATTCCGGTAAATGCCATTGCCATGCCGTATTTGTCCGCACATTCGATGACGAGATCGTCACGAATGGATCCGCCCGGCTCCGCAACGTATTTTACACCGCTCTTCTTTGCGCGTTCGATGTTATCGCTGAACGGGAAGAAGGCATCGGAGCCAAGCGCAACGCCGTCAATCGAAGCGAGGTAGGCTTTTGCCTCACTGTCGGTCAGAGGTTCGGGCTTCTCCGTGAAGTATTTCTGCCAGTTTTCGTTTTTGTTCTGATTGCTTTCGTTTTTGTTGTGATTGCCGTCGGTCAGGTTATGTGTGTCCGGACGGTTGCGGGCGGGACGGAGCGGAAGGTTCAGCACCTTATCGTATGGGCGCAGGAACCACGTGTCCGCTTTACTGCCCGCGAGGCGGGTGCAATGGATTCTGGACTGCTGTCCCGCGCCGACGCCGATCGCCTGTCCGTCGTAAGCGAAGCAGACCGAGTTCGACTGCGTGTATTTCAGCGTGATCAGAGAAATGATCAGATCGCGCACGGCACTCTCGGGAAGTTCTTTGTTCTTCGTAACGAGATCGGAAAGCAGTTCTTTGCCGATCTTGAAATTGTTTCTTCCCTGTTCGAAGGTAATGCCGAACACCTGCTTGCGTTCCAAGGGTTCGGGAACGTAGTTTTCGTCGATTCTGACGACGTTGTAATTTCCGTTACGCTTGCTCTTCAGAATCTCCAGCGCCTCGTCCGTGTAACCTGGGGCGATGATGCCGTCGGAAACCTCTCTCTTGATCAGCAGGGCGGTCGTTTTGTCGCAGACGTCGCTGAGCGCGACCCAATCACCGAAAGAACACATTCTGTCGGTGCCTCTCGCACGGGCATAAGCGCAGGCGAGCGGAGAATCGTCGATTCCCTCCACGTCATCGACAAAACAGGCTTTTTTCAGTTTTTCGGGCAGTTTGATGCCGACGGCGGCGCTCGTCGGGCTGACGTGCTTGAAGGAAGCCACGCTCGGAAGTCCGAGTGCCTCTTTCAGTTCTTTCACGAGTTGCCACGAGTTGAAAGCGTCGAGAAAGTTGATATATCCCGGCTTTCCGTTCAGTATTTCGATCGGAAGATCCTCTCCGTTTTGCATAAAGATGCGGGAAGGCTTCTGATTGGGGTTGCATCCGTATTTCAGTTCAAATTCCTTCATTTTTCAGTCCTCACTTATTCCGGTTGATCAGTCGGTTGGTTTCGTTTCCCGTTTTGAGATCCGTATATCTCACGTAAAGCGAAATGCGGTTGTCCGCGTTGAGCGCATTCCACAGCGACTCGGTGAAAACGTCGATGTCGTCGGGGACGGCAACGCGTTCCGGTTCTCCGCGGAAAGTCGGAAGCGGATTTCCGTCACATTCGTAGGTGTGGATGAAATGACCGACACCCGCGATAGGCGCGTAGGAGAAAGTGAATCTGTTGCAGGCGCTTCCCTTTTCGTCGGCACTTTTCAAAATGCTCATCTCATACGAAAAATCTCCGTTCTCAAAAGTCAGCATCGCACTGATGCGGGGCGTGAAATTGGGAGCGTCCGGCTCAAACGCACGGCTTTCGAGAGATTTTTTGAAGCACTTTCCCGCCGCCAGACCGTTGGTAACCGTATCGGTCTGATCGCCGTTGGTAACGATCAGTTTGTTCTCGTATTTTCTCTGTGCGGCGTAGATGATCAGACTCGGATCTTCCACTTTCGAGGGATCGAACGGCTCGGTGTAAAGAACGCCGTCTTTTTCGGTAAACACGCGGTTACGGCTGTTTGCGCTTCTTCCCATAATGAAATATGCGGAAACCGCGTTTTTCCCGTCACCGGTCTTTCCGACGACGATGCCTCGTCCTACGTAACTGTTATCACAGATCAGTTTTGCAATATCGTTGATTTCATACACGTTCATTGTCCTTTTCCTCTTTCAGAATATTTTTCGCCGTGATCTCGCACGCACGGGGCAGGATCTTCCACTCGGCAAGGCGCATCACACGGTTCTGTAAACTCTCGGGTGTCGCATTTTTCGGAACGGTCACGGCTTTTTGGAGAATGATCTCTCCGCCGTCGGGGATCTCGTTGACGAAATGGACGGTCGCGCCCGTCACTTTGACGCCCTTTTCGAGTGCCGCCTTATGCACGCGGAGTCCGTAATATCCCTCTCCGCAGAAGGAGGGGATCAGCGACGGATGCACGTTGATGATACGGTGATCGTATTTTGCCGTAAAACCGGCAGACAGGATGCACATGAAGCCCGCGAGAACGATCAGATCAATCTTCCGCCGGGAAAGAAGTTCCGAGATGGCTTTTTCCATTCCGTCGGCACCGAGTTCTTTTTTGGAAACGACCGCGGTTTCGATCCCGGCGGCCGCCGCTCTTTGAAGCGCATACGCATCCGCCTTATTCGAGATCACGAGTTTGATCTCTCCGCTTTTGAGAATTCCGGTGCTTTGCGCGTTGATCAGCGCCTGCAGGTTCGTCCCCCCGCCGGAAACGAGGACGGCAATATTGATTTTCGTTCGTTTCACTCGCTCACCTCGCGACCGTCAAAGGATATGGATCTTATCGTCGCCCTTGCGGATCTCGCCGAGAACGTAAGCGCTTTCGCCGTTGTCATGCAACACGGCGAGTGCGGTCTGCACGTCCTCTTTCGCAACGACGATGCTCATGCCGACGCCCATATTGAACGTATTGAACATATCGCGCTCCGAGATCCCGCCCGTCTTTCGGATCAGTTCGAAAATGGGGAGAATACGGACTGCCTTGCGGTCGATCTCGGCGCAAAGCCCGTCGGGAATACTTCTCGGAATATTCTCGTAAAAACCGCCGCCCGTGATGTGCGAAATGCCCTTGACTTTCACTTTTTCCAGCAGAGCAAGCACGGGTTTCACGTAAATTTTCGTGGGGGTAAGAAGCGTTTCGCCGAGCGATTTTCCGCCAAGCTCCGCAACCGGCGCTTTCAGATCGCAGTTCTCAACGTCGAACACTTTGCGGACAAGGGAAAATCCGTTGGAGTGGACACCGCTCGAAGGGAGCGCGATGATCACGTCGCCCTCCGTCATCGTCTTGTTATCAATGATCCTGTCACGGTCGACGACACCGGTGCTGTAACCGGCGAGGTCGTATTCGTCCACGGGATAAAAACCGGGCATTTCCGCGGTTTCGCCGCCGATCAGAGCGGCACCCGCCTGCACACATCCGTCGCAAACGCCTTTGACGATGTCGGCGATCTTGTCGGGTACGTTCTTTCCGCAGGCGATATAATCAAGGAAGAAGAGCGGTTTCGCACCGCAACAGATGATATCGTTGACGCACATTGCCACGCAGTCGATGCCGACCGTGTCGTGTTTGTCCATGAGAAAAGCGATTTTCAGTTTGGTGCCGACGCCGTCGGTTCCGCTGACGAGGATCGGCTGTCGGATCCCGTTCAGATCAAGGGAGAACAGCCCGCCGAAACCGCCGATATCCGAGCATACGCCCGGCGTTACGGTCGATGCGATATGCTTCTTCATCAGTTCCACGGACTTGTAACCGGCGGTAATGTCAACGCCTGCCTGTTTGTAACTTTCCGAATAACTCTTTTCCATTCGATCATTCATCCTTTTTCTGAAATTTTGGATTTTCGCTGATTTTTCTTTCGAAGCAACTCTTTCCGAGGTTTTTCGGGATCTCTGTCGGATACGCGCCGTCGAAGCACGCAAGGCAGAAGTCGGCGCCGTCCGTTCCGGAAAGGCGTTTTGCCTGTTCCACGGGGAGGAATCCGAGCGAATCCGCACCGATGATCCGTGCGATCTCATCCACGGAATATTTGCAGGCGATCAGTTTTTCTCTGGAATCTATATCCACGCCGTAATAGCACGGATTCTTGAATGCGGGAGCGGAAGAAAGCACATGGACTTCCTTTGCACCGCCGTCGCGCAGGATCCTGACGATACGTCCGATCGTCGTTCCGCGAACGATGGAATCGTCCACGAGAATCACTTTCTTTCCTTTCACGACGGAGGGGATCACGTTCAGTTTCAGCCGGACAAGCGATTCTCTCGTCTTTTGCGTGGGAGAGATAAAGGTTCTGCCGACGTATTTGCTCTTGATGAGTCCGATGCCGTAGGGAATTCCGGATCTCTGCGAATAACCGAGCGCGGCATCCAGACCGGAATCCGGAACGCCCATGACGATATCGGCGTCGATCGGGAAACTCTCCGCCAGAAAACTTCCGGCACGGCGGCGGGCATCATGAACGGAACAGCCGTCGATCTCGGAATCGGGGCGTGAGAAATACAGATACTCGAAAACGCAGAAACTCTTGCGGACTTTCTTACAATGCTCGGTACGGCTGACGATACCGTCTTTGGTAAAGACGAGGATCTCGCCCGGTTCGATCTCCCGCACCTTCACCGCACCGACGGCGTCAAGCGCGCAGGATTCCGAAGCGACGACGTACGTGCCGTCCTCCGTCATTCCGTAACAAAGCGGGCGGAAGCCGTGCGGATCGCGCGCGGCGATGATCTTCGAGGGCGACATAATAACGAGAGAATACGCTCCCTGTATGGAGTTCATGGCGGCGCTGACCGCATCTTCGATGGATCCGGTTTTCAGCCGCTCTTTGGTGATCACGTAAGCAATGACTTCGGTGTCGGAGGTGGAGTGGAAAATGCTGCCCTGCTCTTCAAGTGCAAACCGAAGATCGTAGGAATTGGTCAGATTTCCGTTATGAGCGACGGCAAGGCCGCCTTTGAGGTGATTGATGACGATCGGCTGCGCATTGGCGCGTCCTCCCGCACCCGTCGTACCGTAACGGACGTGTCCGATCGCCATACTTCCCATTCCGAGGGATTCGAGTTTCTGCTGATCGAAAACGGCGTTCACAAGTCCGACGTCTTTATGCCATGAGAATACGCCGTCCTCGTTGACAACGATCCCCGCCGACTCCTGTCCGCGGTGCTGCAACGCAAACAGTCCGTAATAGACGAGAGAGGCAACGTCGCAGGATCGGGGGGAGAATACGCCGAACACGCCGCATTCTTCGTGAATTTTCTTTTCCATCATATAATCTCCGAATCGGATTTTACTGTTCAAGCGCATGACGCCTTATTCATGAAACACACGGCGCATCATTTCGTTGTAAGCGTCTTCCACTCCGCCCATATCGCGGCGGAAACGGTCTTTGTCGAGTTTTTCGTTGGTGTTGACGTCCCAGAAACGGCAGGTGTCGGGGGAGATCTCGTCGGCAAGAACGATCTTTCCGTCCGACAGTTTTCCGAATTCGAGTTTGAAGTCGATCAGGCGGACACCGAGTTTGAGGAAATACGCTTTGAGGACTTCGTTGCCCTTGAACGCCATCGCCTTGATCTTCGAGATCTCTTCTTTGGTCGCAAGTTTCAGTGCGAGCGCGTGATATTCGTTCAGAAGCGGATCGTGCAGATCGTCGTTCTTGTACGAGAACTCAATGGTCGGCTCGTCAAAGACGATTCCCTCTTCCACGCCGTAGCGCTGTGCGAAATGACCTGCGGATACGTTGCGGATGATGACTTCCAACGGAACGATGGAAACTTTTCTGACCAGCGTTTCACGCTCGGAGAGTTCCTCGACGAAATGCGTCGGCACTCCTTCTTTTTCGAGGATCTGCATAAGGAAATTGGACATACGGTTGTTGACGACGCCTTTTCCGCCGATCGTGCCTTTCTTCAAGCCGTCGAGAGCGGTCGCGTCATCCTTGTAAGATACGATAACAAAGTCTTTGTCTTCGGTCGCAAATACTTTTTTTGCCTTACCTTCGTAGAGTTGTTCGGTTTTTTTCATGGTATCCTCCTATGATCGGTTGTATTATTTTTGATTGAACTGTTCGGCGATCGCGGCGTCTTTTTTCAGCACGGCTTCGGCTCCCGCCGCCCTCTTTGCCGCGAGTTTTTCCGCGAGATCGGGTTCGCTCAGTGCAAGGATCTCCACGGAAAGCAAAGCGGCATTGACTCCCCCGTTGATCGCGACCGTTGCCACCGGAATACCGGAGGGCATCTGTACAGTCGAAAGCAGGGCATCAATGCCGTCAAGCGTTGTTGATTTACAAGGTATGCCGATCACGGGCAACACGGTTTCAGCCGCAATTACCCCAGCGAGATGCGCAGCCATTCCGGCTGCCGCAATGATGACGCCTACGCCGTTCCCGTGCGCGTTCTTTGCGAAGCGCGACACTTCGGCGGGAGTCCTGTGTGCGGAAAGAACGTGTACTTCATAGGGTACACCGAACTCTTTCAGCGTGTCGACGGTTTTCTGCACAACGGGCAGATCACTGTCGCTTCCCATAACGATTCCGACTTTTTTCATTGATTACCTCCTGAAAAAATAAAAAAGGGCGCAGTTAAGGATAGACAATCTTAACCACGCCCAGACGGTCGGCTTTCAAACGTTCTTGCTCCCCTGCAGTACCCTGCTTATCCGTCAGTCACAAGAACTGATTATAGTATATCATATTTTTTCGGGTTTGTCAATACCGAACGCACACGGAAAAACCGTTTTTCAAAAGTTTCCCGAAACGCGGAAGAAAGCACCGGTTTTCCGTGTTCCTCGCTTGACGGGAGAAAAGAAGGACGTCGCCGTCCCTCTTCAGTCCCGATCGGGGTGGCATATTCAATTCTGGCAGGCAACGAGATCCTCAAAGGTTTCCCGACGCACGGCAATATAGTCCCGCTCGCCGTCCAGCATCACCACCGGCGGCTTGCAGATGGCGTTGTAGTTGGAGGACATGGCGTAATTGTAAGCACCGGTCGTCAGAACGGCAAGAACGTCCCCTCTCTCGGGATCCGGAATGCAGACGTTCTCCTGAATGAGATCTCCGCTCTCACAGCACCGTCCGGCGACCGTGCAGACGAAAGTTCCGGGCTTGTCCGCCTTGTCGGCGAGCATGACCGTATAATCGGAGCGGTAGAGCGCGAAACGGGGGTTGTCCGGCATTCCGCCGTCGACGGAAACATAGTTACGGTATCCCGGGATCTGTTTCACGGATCCCACAGTATACAG
>JAKSPH010000024.1 GCA_024404975.1 Clostridia bacterium
GAATCCCGCACAGCAGTATTTGCGGCCGCAAACGCCGAGACCGCCGATCAGTTTTGTTTCGTCGCGAATACCGATCTGACGAAGTTCGATACGGGTGCGGAAGGTGGAAGCGAGATCTTTGACGAGTTGGCGGAAGTCCACACGTGTTTCGCAGGTGAAGTAGAAGGTCAGTTTTGTGTTGTCGAAAGTGTACTCGGCGCAAACGAGTTTCATGTCGAGTTTATGCTCGGCGATCTTTCTTTTGCAGACGATCGCGGCGTCGAATTCCGCACGGCGGTTCTTTTCGTCGTGTTCGAGGTCTTCTTTCGTCGCACGGCGCACCACGGGTTTGAGGGGCGGAACGAGCGTCTTTCCGGCCACGGTTTTGTTGGCGATCTTGACCGTGCCGATCTCGGTTCCCCGCGCGGTTTCCACGATCACGCGGTCACCGACGGCAAATTGCGTTTCGCCGGGTGCGAAATAGTATATCTTTCCCGCCTCTTTGAAGTTGATGCCGATGATAACGACGTCGCCTTCGATCGGAGGGAAACTCTCTTTTGCTTCCGTGTCTTCCGCCGCCGGTTTGGGCTTTTGCGGTTGGTTCGGATTATTTTTCTTTTTCTTCGGATTGAAACCGCCGTTCTGACCGTTTTTCTGACGGTTCTCGCCCTCGCGGTTGTTCTGATTGTTTTGTTCAGCCATAGTATTCCTTTTTCGAGTGATCGAATATTATACGGATTTGATTCCGGCGAGAATGGTTGCCGGAAGGAGTGTCATATTCGCGTTTTTCTGACAGTCGGAAAGCGCCTTTCCGAAAATGTCGAACAGTTTTTGAAGTCGATAGAGCGTGAACCCTTCCGAAAGACTCATCGCCGTTTCCCGGTCGGTGAAGAAGAGCATGGGCGCACGGCTTTCCTTTTTCAGCACCGTGAGGTCGCGCAGAGCGAGAAGGATCTTCTCAGCGATCTCGGTGAATTCCGCTCGTTTGTCGGGCAGAGAACCGACTGCCGCGTACAGTTCCGCAAACTGTTTTTTTCCGTTCATGCCGGAGATGAGGGAAACGACGTCGGCACGGAGCCGTTCTTCCTCCTCCATCCTGCCGTCCGCGAGAAGGTCTTTTGCCTGTCCGATGCTTCCGTCGGCACATAAGAGCAGGGCGCGGTAACGTGCGGGATTTTTGGCTTTCAGATCGGAGAATCCGTCCTTGTCGGACAGACACCGGTCGAGTTCCTCGGTCGAAAACCGTTCGAGAAGCACCGTCTGTACACGGCTCTTGACCGTGGTCAGGATCTTGTCCGCGCTGTTCGCCATCAGGAAGAAGATAACACCGGCGGGCGGTTCCTCGATCACTTTCAGAAGCGCGTTCTGCGCTTGCGGCGTCAGGCACTCCGCGTTTTCGATGAGGTAAATTTTGTAGCGGGATTCCGTGGGGGAGAGAAATACGTCCTCACGGAACAGTCGGACTTCATCCACGCCGATGGTGGCTTTTCCTCCGGCTTTTCCGAGGGTTTTCACGTCGGTGAATTTGTTTTGCAGAATTCGCCGGCAGTTGTTGCAACGTCGGCAGGGCAGATCCGTTTTTCCGTCGCCGCGGCAGTCGCAGTTCAGCGCCGCCGAGATCTCGTAAGCCAGCGTATGTCTGCCGGATCTGTCTTCTCCGAGGAGGAGAAAAGCGTGAGGGAGCGTGTCCCGCGCAATGAGCGCCGAGAGCCGATTTACGGTTTCTCTGTTGCCGTACAGTCCCGAAAACCAAGTCAAGATCGGTCCCTCCTCATTCGTTCATTCGCCGGAATTTTCGCGCAGTGTCCTTGTCTATCATTATATCATCATTCCGCACAAAAGTCAATCACTTTGCTTAACACGGAAAAGAAAATATATTATTTTATAATAAATCCCTTGTATTCCCCGGAAAAGTGTGGTAAAATATTAAAATCAGTAAATCTCCGCGGGTTTCATTTGCCCGTCGGAAATCAAAGGAGAACCACTATGGAAAAATATTACCTGACGACCGCCATCGCCTACGCGTCGAGAAAACCACACATCGGCAACACCTATGAGATCATCATGGCAGATGCCTTTGCGCGTTTCCAGCGTCAGATGGGCAAGGACGTGTTCCTTTGCACCGGAACGGACGAGCATGGTCAGAAGATTGAGAATTACGCCACCGAGGCAGGCATCACGCCCCAGGCGTATGTGGATAAAGTTTCGGGTGAGATCCGCGGAATCTGGGATCTCGTCGAAGCAAGTTACGATCATTTCATCCGCACGACGGATGATTATCACGTAGAAGCCGTCAAAAAGATCTTCAAACGATTCTATGAGCAGGGCGACATCTACAAGGGATTCTACGAAGGTTGGTATTGCACGCCCTGCGAGGCGTTCTTCACCAACACGCAAGTCGTAGACGGCAAATGTCCGGATTGCGGCCGCCCCGTCGGACAGGCGAGAGAAGAAGCGTACTTCTTCAAAATGAGCAAATACGTAGACCGTCTGATGAAATACATCGACGAAAATCCGGGATTCATCGAGCCGGAGAGCCGCAAGAAGGAAATGGTCAACAACTTCCTCAAAGCCGGACTGCAGGATCTCTGCGTTTCGAGAACCTCTTTCAAATGGGGGATTCCCGTTGAATTCGATCCCAAGCACGTCGTCTACGTTTGGCTTGACGCGCTGACCAACTACATCACCGCCATCGGTTACGATCCCGACAAACGCACCTTTGAAGAACAACCGGAGAAGTTCCGCCGTTATTGGCCCGCCGACGTGCATATCATCGGTAAAGACATTCTCCGTTTCCACACCATCTATTGGCCCATCTTCCTCATGGCATTGGATCTTCCTCTGCCGGGAAAGATCTTCGGACATCCGTGGTTCAACTTCGGTGCGGATAAGATGAGTAAATCCCGCGGAAACGTCGTTTATGCCGACGAACTCGCCGAACTGATCGGTGTTGAGGGTGTGCGTTACTACGCGCTCTCCGAAATGCCGTATAATGCGGACGGCTCCATCTCCTACGATGCGATCCTCTCCCGCTTCAATAACGACCTTGCCAATAACCTCGGCAACCTCGTTTCCCGTACGCACGCCATGACGAAAAAGTATTTCGACGGCATCGTTCCCGCTTGCGGTGAACTTACCGACCTTGATCTCGACCTTCGCGCCGTCGTTGCCGATGCCGTAAAGAAGTCGCATGACGATGCCGACAGTTTCCATATCGCGGATGCTCTCGACGACGTATTCACCATGCTTCGCCGTGCCAATAAGTATATTGACGAAACCATGCCGTGGGCGCTTGCCAAAGACGAAAGCCGGAAAGAGCGCCTCGGTACCGTGCTTTATCATCTCCTTGAAACCATCCGTCAGGCGGCAGTTCTTCTGACGCCCTTCCTTCCCGCGACCGCGGAGCGTATCTTCACTCAGCTCGGCACAGAAGTGAAAGACTATGCTTCCGTTTCGGCGTTCGGAAATCTGGAAAGCGGCAAACCTCTCGGCGTTGCCGAAACTCTCTTTGCCCGTCTTGACGAAGCGAAGTTCAAAGAAGCGATTGAAGCACAGAACGCCGCCCGTAACGCGGGAGAAGCCAAAGTCGAAGAACCCGAGCATGAAGCGGAGATCGGTATTGACGCTTTCTCCGCCGTCGAACTTCGTGTCGCACAGATCCTCAGTGCGGAACCCGTACCCAAGGCAAAGAAACTTCTCAAACTTCAGGTCGATCTCGGCTATGAAAAACGTCAGGTCGTTTCCGGTATCGCCAAATTCTACAAACCGGAAGATCTCATCGGTAAGAAAGTCGCCCTCGTCTGTAACCTCAAACCCGCAAAACTCTGCGGCGTAGACAGTTTCGGAATGCTTCTCGCTTCCGGTGAAGAGAACGTCAAGGTCGTATTCCTTGATAAAGATGCCGAAAACGGCGACAGAATCCACTGATATGAAGTACTTTGATTCTCACGCGCATTACTATGATGACAGATTCGCGGGTGAAGAATGTAAGGAGGGTGTCGGCAATTTGCTTGACACCCTCTTTGACTCTTCCGTGCGCGCGATCGTCAACGTCGGCACAAGTCCCGCGACCTGCCGTCTTGCCGCAGAGCAGGCAAGCCGTTATCCGAAAATGTTTACCGCCCTCGGCATCCATCCGACGGACGGGCAGGGACTTGATGATCCCGAAGCCGCGCTTGACGAAGTCCGCCGCATGATCCTTGATCCGCGGAACAAATGTCATGCCGTCGGCGAGATCGGTTTCGATTATCATTACCCCGACACCGAAAAAGAAACGCAGTATCTGTATTTCGACCGTCAGATGACCATGGCGGAGGAACTTCACCTGCCCGTCGTGATCCACGACCGCGATGCCCACGGAGATACCATGGAAATGATCCGCCGTCATCCGGGTGTTACCGGTGTTCTCCACAGTTTCTCCGGCTCCGCGGAAATGGCGAAAGAGCTCGTCGCCCTCGGCTGGTATATCTCCTTCTCCGGAACGCTCACGTTCACCAACGCGAGAAAGACCAAGGAAGCGGCTCTCGTTGTCCCGAAGGACAGGATCCTCATCGAAACCGACTGCCCGTACCTTGCGCCGCACCCCCTGCGCGGATCGCTCAATCATTCGGGAAACCTCGTTTATACCAACCGCGTTCTGTCCGGACTTCTCGGAATTTCCGAGGAGGACTGTGCGGAACTCACCGAGGAAAACGCGCAAAGATTTTTCGGCATCACCCTCTGACGTCCTCGCCGACGGCGAAGGCGTAGTCCACGGGTGAGAAACTCACCGTAAACATCATCCAGTAGGGTACCGGTGTCCGCATAATATCAAAAGAGATCCCCATATAGCCAAACTCATCCGCAAGGTCGAGTTTGGCTTTTATATTGTGGAGCGAGTCGAAACGCACCGTGCGGTCCTGCCGTTTCCCGAAGGAGAATTTCGGATAAGTGAGCGTGCAGATCTTCGTCTTTTCGTCGTAAGAGATCGGCGTGTTGTACTTGTAAGACAGCGCGTAAAACGTATCTCTCGTGATCGGCACGTCGGTGTCGAATCCGAACGGCGAGATATCGAGAAAGGTTCTTGAACTCTCATATGTTTTCGCGTATTCGGCAATGACTTTTCCTTCGCCTTCCTCGGACGAGGGGATTTCGGGCAGAGGGCATTTTTCGTAGAGCAATACGTTTCCGTCGGCAAGATCGCTCACCGCCGAGCAGGGGACGTTCCCGTCCGTTTCGGTAAAGAGGAGCATATCCATGCCGAGGAACACTTTTCTTCCGGTCAGAACAAAATCAAGATAGGCGTCCGGTGCCTCTTTCGCCATCCGGCAGGCGCCGAGCGTGATGCCGTCATATCCGCGCTCTTTGGCGAAGGCGGCGAGTTTTTCGAGAAAGTTCTTCTGCCGTTCTTTGTCCGAGAAGAATCCGTCGTCCGTGTTCTTTCCCACTACGCGGAACAGTACGGTCTTTCCCGCGTCCTTGCAGATTCTGAGAACCCGTCTGTCGTCGAATAAAAGCCGGATCCCCCGCGTGTCCGTGGTCGCGGCGCTCACCGTAACGTAGGTGAGATAGGGCAGAGAAAAGATGAGTTTCTCCTCCGGACATTCGGGATAAACGTAACCGTTCGCGGCGACCATCCCGCCGTGCGGCTTGTCGTATTTGAGCGAGAGGACCTGACCGGGATAGAGAGAATCCACCCCGCCGAGCGCGGGATTCCCCGCCAGAACCGTCTGTTTCTTCACGCCGAACCGTCGGCAGATGCGTTCGAGCGAATCCCCGCCCCGCGCCGTGTAAGTCCTTGTCGGCGTGAGGATGAGCAGTTCTTCGCCCACCGTCAGCCGTTCGTTGCCGAGAATCCCGTTGTCCTCCAATATCTTGATTGGCGATGCGCCGTATTTTCTCGCGACGGTGAAAACGGTATCGCCGACGCATGACGTATGTATTTTCATAGGTACCCCCTGATGTTGGTTATTGATAAAATATGCAAAGAGTGTCTGATTTGTGCGCGAACGGTCAATACTTTTCAAAAAAGGAAAAGTATATGGACGAAAAATGTTTGCGAATCGCCGGAGTGAAAGCCGAGGAGATCCTTGATTGCCGGGGAAACCCCACCGTGAGAACGACGGTGACTCTGGAAGGCGGGATCACCGCCTCCGCCTCCGTTCCGTCGGGTGCCTCGACCGGAAGCCACGAAGCGGCGGAACTTCGCGACGGAGATGAGAACCGATACGGCGGTCTTGGCGTACTGCAAGCTGTGGAAAACGTCAATTCAAAGATCGCCCCCGTCATCCTCGGTGTCTGCTCCTGTGACCAAACGCGCATAGACTCCCTAATGATAGCGCTTGACGGTACGAAAAATCGGTCGAAACTCGGAGCGAATGCCACACTTTCCGTATCTTTGGCGGTTTGTGCCGCCGCGGCGAGGGGGAAAAGGGAGCCGCTTTACCGCTATCTCGGCGGAACCTTTACCGACGTGCTTCCGATCCCCATGATGAATCTCATCAACGGCGGGGCGCACGCGGGTAATAATCTTGACGTGCAGGAATTTATGCTTGTGCCGATCGGTGCGCCGACCTTTGCGGATGCCCTCCGATGCGGTGCGGAAACCGCCCATTCTCTCAAAAAGATACTGAAAGAGCAGGGACATTCCACCGCCGTGGGGGATGAAGGCGGCTTCGCTCCCAACCTTGAAAACGACGAAGAAGCGATATCTCTTTTGCTCCGCGCGGCTGAAATAAACGGCTACCGACCGGGCAAAGACGTTGCCGTGTCCTTGGACGTCGCCGCCTCGGCGTGGGTGAGAAAAAACAGCTATGTTCAGACAAAAAGCAAACAAAAATTTACAAAATCCGCACTTGCGGAGCATTATCGGAAACTGACTTCGGAATTTCCGATCTTATCCATCGAGGACGGAATGGGCGAAGATGACAGGGAAGGATGGCGCATCCTCTCGGAAAAAGTCGGAAAATCCTGTCTTCTCGTCGGCGACGATCTCTTTGTTACAAACCCCGATCGGATCCGCGAGGGAGCCGCCGCCAATGCTTTGCTCGTCAAGCCGAATCAGATCGGAACCCTCACCGAAACCGTCGAGGCGATCCGTCTTGCCCGACAACGCGGTATGAAGATCATTCTCTCGCACAGAAGCGGGGAAACGGAAGACGCGACGCTCGCCGATCTCGCCGTCGGTCTGGGGGCGGATTTCATCAAGAGCGGAGCGCCGATCCGCGGAGAACGCACCGCCAAGTACAATCGGCTTCTCTCGATCGAGAGAGAACTCTTCCGCCCGGAATATGGCTCTTTTTTCTCTTGACTTTTTTCTCCGTTCTTGGTATAATGAAAGAAAAAAGGGGATTTTTCATGAAATACCAGTGGACTCTTACCGGACTTGCTTGCCCGAACTGCGCGGCAAAACTCTCCGATTTGCTTGAAAAAGAGGAGGGCATCGCCTCGGCGAAGATCAATTTCCTTGCCGAAACTCTGACCGTTGAATCCTCACTCTCCGAAGAACAGACAAAAGAGCTTTGCCTTCGTGTCGGCAAAGCGTTTGAAAAAGACGTTGAAATCGACTGATGGTCTATTATCTCTTTCATAAACCCCGCGGATGCATCACCGCAAACCGCGATCCCCGCCACAAAACCGTGCTTGACTATTTCCCGAACGAGTGGAGAAATGAGATCTTTCCCGTCGGACGGCTCGACCGCGATACGGAAGGATTGCTTCTTCTGACGGATGACGGCACACTGACGGCGCATCTTCTTGATCCGCGCGATCACGTCGAAAAGACCTACTTTTTCTGGTGCATCGGCGAGATGACTGATGAGAAGCAAGCCGCCATCGAAAACGGTATGAGCATCGACGGAGGACTCACGCAGACGAAACCCGCAAAGCTTGAGATCTGTGAAAAGAAAAAACTCGGCGACATTTTCGATCTCCTCAACGATGAGGATAAGAAACGTGCCGTCAAGCATATGGAAACCTCGGTATTCTCCGGCTTCTTAACCATCACCGAAGGGAAGAAACATCAGGTCAAGCGGATGCTCGGTATGCACCGTTGCCACGTCGTCTATCTCAAACGCGTGAAAATGGGTTCGCTCTCGCTTGACGAAACCCTGGCACCGGGTACCTACCGCCCCTTGACCGACGGCGAGATCTCCGCATTAAAAGCAAACCGATAAAACAAAAAAGAACCGTGTGCATTCGTCGCGGTTCTTTTTGTTTGAAATTCAATCGTAATTCTTTCCGCCGTCTTTCATGTGGCGCTCGATCAGGCGGTCGGCATCGCGCTTTGCGATATCCTCGCGCTTGTCGTAGGAGTGCTTACCTTTGCACAGACCGATTGCCGCTTTGACGTTGGAACCTTTGAGGTACAAAGAGAGCGGGATCAAGGTATAACCCTCTCTCGTCACAAGTCCGACGAGTTTCATGATCTCTCTTTTATGTAACAGCAGTTTTCTGTCACGCATGGGTTCGCGGTTGAAAATGTTGCCATGTTCATATGGACTGATATGGATACCGACGGCATAGAGTTCGCCGTCTTTGAGATCGCAATACGAATCCTTGAGGTTGCATGCACCGGCTCTGACGGATTTTACTTCCGTACCGCACAGGGCGATCCCCGCCTCAAATACTTCTTCTACGAAATAATCGTGCCGTGCCTTGCGGTTCTCCGCGAGAGTACGGTTTTCGTTTTTCTTGTCGCTCATTTGATTCACCATCTTTCTTCCGTTATTTTACCATAGCGGAAGGGGAATTGTCAAGGCTTTTTCCCGTCGAGAGAAGAAAGCATTTCAAGAAGTTTGAATCGGACGGTCACATCGCCCCGTTCGATGAGTTCCCGCTCGGAGAAGGAATAGTATTCCTCCGCTTTTTCACAAGCGAGGGACGTGCAAAGAGGAGGGAACACCACACACCACCAGTTATGTCCGTTCCCGCCCCCGAGCAGAACCCGCAGGGAGAGATACCGCCCCGCCGGCATCGAGAAATCCTCATAATACCGCGTGGGGTAGTCCTCCTCGGTCAAGGTCACTTCCGCGCCGTAAGAGAAACCGTTCTCCATTAAAACTCTGTTCGCACACGCACGGATCTCCGGCAATAATTCTTGCGCCAACCGCTTTGCTTCCGCGGGATCTTTCACTGCGGAAAGCCGATCCCCGAATTCGTTGAGCAGGGCATCGCGCACGGCGAGTTTCACGGTCTGATCCTCTTCGGAATCCGATGCCGCGAGAATATGTAATCTCACCGTGTCGTTGTAGATCTCCGCTTCCGCGTCCGTCGGCAGAACGGCGAGAAACAGGCTTGCCAATAAAATACATAAGGTAGGAATCAAGAGTTGTCTGCAATTTTTCATTTTGAAAACTTCCTTTCGTGAGTAACCCTATTGTTCCCCCAAAAAGAGTTTCTATTCAAAAAAGACGGCGAAAGCCGTCTTTTTTGAATTTTATTCGCAGAATACCGTTCCGACGGAATATGCCGGAAGTACCGGAAGATCAAAGATGAACTCGCCGTCTTTTTCCTTGGCGGTCAGTTCTCTCGTCTTGCCGTATTGGGACATATAGATGAACTTCCGTCCCGCGGGATTTCTGAGGGCGATTCTGATCTTGTCCTCACCGAGCGTCGCGTTCGCGACGGAAACGGAAACAGTCTTTCCGTCCTTGTCCACACGGGGGTAGAGGAACGCTTGGCTCTCGCTCATCAGCACTGCGGGAAGTTTCTTCTCGCAGATTTCGTCCGCGATACGCAGGAATCTGTCAACGCCGTATTTCGGAAGAATACCGACGAACAGACCGTAACCGAACACGGCGAAAGTGCCGCCTTCCTTGGTCTTGAAAATGAAGTTGGCGACCGTCGGCTCTTTGTCGATCACGCTCACAACGTCCGTTTTGTAATTGCCCAGCACGCGCGCCCCCGCGGGGATCTTATCAAAGGTGTAGCGAGGCTTGTTGCCGCCCGGTACGAAGAAACTGACAGTAAGACGGCGTTTGTTTGCGGGATTGAGCGGATCTTTCGTGAAGGATTCGTAGTAGCGTCCCGCGGTGTCCGCATCGATGATCCTCGTTTCAATGCCGAGGTCGAAGCCGCGGCTCTGAATGACGTCAATCGCGCCGCCTTCGGTGATCACGGAACGGGAGAGCATGGCCTTCAGTTCTTCGTCGGTCAGGGCAGCCGCGTTTTCGCAGGTCAGGAGGACGGCGCCGCCGTTGTCCTCAAACGAAACGGGAACACCGTCGCGCATCATCGGGTCGGCGGTATGAAGAACGGGTTTCGCGATCTGAGGGAATCCTTCCTCTTTGCCGAGCGGCTTCAGATGGTTCTTTCTCGAAGTCGCGTAGAACAGACCGCCTTCTTTGGTCTTTGCGGAAACGTCCGCAAGTTTCTCAAAGTAGGGATACATTTTTTCGATCAGTGCGAGGTGCTTGCCGTAATAGTCTGGGCGCTCGGTGAATCTCATGATCATAGAGTAGGAAAGTCCCGTATGACCTGCGGCGAGTTGGAGGGTACTTTCCAGCATATCGCCGGCAGGGGATTTTCCGGAGTAAGCGAACGGCAGGTTCTCGATTTCGGGAACGCGTAAAGTTACGTAATCGGGCAGGAAAGCGTTCTGATAAGCCACTTCCGTAACCTTGTAGAAGAGCAGGTTCGGATCGTGGTCGTTGTACACACCACCGCCTCCGCGGTATGCGGGCGCCTTCGCACCGTAGGGTTTCACGCTGTCAAAGAAGAAGTCGTCATCCCCGCCGGTGTAACCGTGGAAACAACTCTGAAAGGCTAAGGTGGTTTCCGGAGAAACTTCATGAACGGCTTTTGCCATTTTTTCGGCGAGAACACCGAGTGCATGACGGTTGAACTCGATAAACTTCTCGCGCACGCCGATGTCGCCGTGGATCAGTTCCTCGGCAAGTTCTTCTCTTGTGTACGAGGCGTTCAGTTCCTTGTTGAACTTCTCGATACATCCGTCGCAGAAACAGGAGAATTCGACCGGTGCGTGGTTGCTCGCGCGGAAATCGTCGTCCACCCAGACGTATTCGGGATGCACGGCTTTGCAGTAATAGGAGAGTTCTTTCGTAACGTAATCCGTCAATGCCTCACTGCGGAAGCAGAAGCAGTAATGCGCGACCGTACCGTCGGGACCGACCATCGGCTGAACGGGGCTTCCTTTGTACACCAAGCCGGTGCAGTCCTCGCTCGACATATACTGACCGTGTCCGATGGAGTTGGAGAGTTGGAGAGATACGCCGAGACCCGCCGCACGGAACTTTTCGGCAATGGCAACAAGGGCTTTCGCGTGTTTTTCGTGAACTTCAAGTTTGGGGAAACCGTAGTCCGTCGCCAGCCATACGTCGTTAAAAGAATTCGGATACTTCTTTTTCAGGCGCAGAAGTCCGTTGATATACGAGTCGGAATACTGATATTCCGAACCGAGTCTTTGAATGATTTTCATTGTGTTTCTCCTGAAAATCGCCGCTTTCCATCAGAAAACGGCGATTTGTAATTATATAGTTTTGGATTACGCTTTGTTGGCGGAACCGAAGAGTTCGATCTTTTCGCGGACGGTCGCTTTGATCGCTTCACAGCCGGGAGCGAGAAGTTTTCTCGGGTCAAATCCTTTTCCGACGAGATCTTTTCCTTCTTCAATATACTGACGGGTAGCCGCCTGGAATGCGAGCTGGCATTCGGTGTTGACGTTGATCTTGGAAACGCCGAGAGAGATGGCTTTCTTGATCATGTCTGCGGGAATACCTGTACCGCCGTGAAGAACGAGGGGCATCTGTCCGACTTTGTCGCTGATTGCGGCGAGAGTGTCGAAACGGAGACCGGGCCAGTTTGCGGGATATTTACCGTGGATGTTTCCGATACCTGCGGCGAGCATGGTAACGCCGAGATCTGCGATCATCTTGCATTCGTTGGGATCGGCAACTTCGCCGCCGCCGAGAACGCCGTCTTCTTCACCGCCGATCGCGCCGACTTCTGCTTCGAGGGAAAGACCTTTCTTTGCGCAGACAGCAACGAGTTCGCGGGTTTTCTGGATGTTTTCTTCAATAGGATAATGAGAGCCGTCGAACATGATCGAAGAGAAACCTGCTTCGATGCACTTGTAAGCGCCCTCATAGGTACCGTGGTCGAGGTGGAGAGCAACGGGAACCGTGATGCCGAGACCCTCGATCATACCTTCGACCATACCGACGATGGTCTTGAAACCGCACATATATTTGCCCGCGCCTTCGGAAACACCGAGGATGACGGGAGAATTCATTTCCTGTGCAGTTTGAAGAATGGATTTGGTCCATTCGAGGTTGTTGATGTTGAACTGACCGACAGCGTAGTGACCGGCCTTTGCTTTTTCAAGCATTTCTTTTGCGGAAACTAACATGAGAAAACTCCTCTATTAAAAATAATTTCATACTATTATATAACATTGAACGGGAAAAATCAAGTCCAATCGACAAAATAAATAAGAAAATACGAAATCGCCGGTTGCATTCATTTTTGAACATACTGACCAAAAATCTTTCGGATTTTTCAAAAATCAGCGCATAAAACCGGGCAATCTGCACAAAATCAAGAAAAAATTATTTTTTTTCGAAAAAAGGGTTGACAAACGCCGAAACGTTGATTATAATGAATGTATCAATTTGATAGAGGCGCAAAACTTAAGAGTACCGGCTTGTAACGACGGAATTCGGCAGGACGGGAAAGGGAGTTTTGCCGAAGCCGTTTTCTCCGTTCCGGGAGGGAGGGGCTGGGCCTTGGAATAAGATTTCAAGGACTGTCACAAATTTTTGTGGAGCGCTATCGTGATTTAAGACCTTCCTATTCCTATTTATAGGAGATATTGGTTGTCACGGTGTCGCACCCGTGGCAATTTTTTATTTTATAAGGAGGTTTTGACCATGTTCAAAACAAGAAAAAATCTGGTCACCGCGATCTGCTTTGCAGCGTTCTTGGTTCTCGCCGTCGTCCTTGCCATCGTGTGCGCGGATACTTCGGTAGACGAAGGTTCGTGGTACTTCGGTACGGTCGTTTCTCTCGTTCCCCCGGCACTTGCCATCGCACTCGCGTTGGTAACGAAGGAAGTGTATTCCTCTCTGTTCCTCGGTGTCCTCGTGGCTTCTCTCTTTGCGGGAAACTACTCGCTCACCTCGTCGCTTGATATCCTCGTTTCCGACGGACTTATCGCGGCAGTTGCCGATAACGCAGGTATCTTCGTATTCCTCGTTATCCTCGGTATCCTCGTTGCCCTGATCAATAAAGCCGGCGGCTCCAAAGCGTTCGGTAAATGGGCAGAGACTCACATCAAGACCCGTGTCGGTGCGATGTTCGCCACCTTCATTCTCGGCGTCCTCATCTTCATCGACGATTACTTCAACTGTCTGACGGTCGGCTCCGTTATGGAACCCGTCACCACCACTCATCAGATCTCCCGTGCGAAACTCGCGTACATCATCGACGCGACCGCCGCTCCCATCTGTATGATCGCCCCCGTTTCTTCCTGGGCGGCTGCAGTTTCCGGCGCCGTAGAAGATACCGCCGTTGACGGTGTGTACGCTTCCTTCGATCTGTTCGTCCGTGCGATCCCCTTCAACTTCTACTCTCTTCTCACCATCGTGTTCGTTCTTCTCGTGATCTTCCTCGGCGTTGATTACGGTAAAATGTCCGAATTTGAGATCAAAGCAAAGAACGGGGAAACGGAAGAAGCAGTCGGTGCCGTTGCCGATACCGGTGTTTCTGCAAACGCAAAAGCACCACGCGTTCTCGATCTCGTTCTTCCCATCGCCGTTCTTATCGTGTCCTGCGTCGTAGCACTTATGTACGTCGGCGGATTCTTCGATTCCGAGAGCTCCTGCTACCTCAACTTCATTGATGCCTTCGGTGACACGGATGCCTTCGTCGCTCTTCCTTGGGGCGGTGTGATCGCGCTTGTGTTCACGGTCATCTACTTCATTCTCCGCCGTTCTCTTACCTTTAAAGAAGCAATGGATGCGATCCCTCAGGGCTTCATCGCCATGGTATCTCCCATCCTCATTCTTACCTTCGCAACCGCTTTGAAGAACGTCAACAACGGCTTCCTCGGTGCAAAGAACTACGTTGCCGGAGTTGTTGAAGGCGCCGCCGGTGCGCTCTTCGCACTTCTTCCCGCCGTTATCTTCCTTGTGGCTTGCGTCCTTGCATTTGCTACCGGAACTTCGTGGGGTACCTTCGGTATTCTCATTCCGATCGTCGCTTCCGTATTCCCCGTGGACAGCAATCTCCTCTTCGTCGGTATCTCCGCCTGCCTTGCCGGTGCGGTTTGCGGCGACCATTGCTCTCCCATCTCGGATACCACGATCATGGCTTCCGCGGGTGCGCGTTGCAACCACGTGGATCACGTTGCGACTCAGTTGCCTTACGCAATCACCGTCGCTGCGGTTTCCTTCGTTTCCTTCATCATCGCGGGCTTCATTCCCAATGCGCTCATCGCACTTCCCATTGCGATCGCTCTGATGGTCGGAACCGTGTTCTGCATCCGCTTCATCACCAACAAAAAGAACTCTGCGAACTGATCGCAGAGCAACAAAAAACGGCTCCTCACGTGAGGAGCCGTTTTCTTATTCCGGCTTATTTGAAATAGTCGGGATGGAAGATCGGCGAGTGGGTGAACGCCACCTGCATGAACATATCGGGTTCGTGTCTTACGATGTAGTCGATGTAACCGCACATTAGTTTTGCGGTGAAGAGATAGCCGGCGGGATTCATATGACCGTCAAGGAAGAAATGAGAGCGGAATTCCTTGCCGTAGACCGGCGCGTATTTTCGCAGATCGATCACGTGGATATGCGAGAACATCTCCGCGAGTTGATAGATCCGCTCACGGTGCAAACCGTTCAGCGTTTCACGCGCGGAATCTCCGTTTTCGTCGGGAAGTGTTACGAGGAAGAAATGGCAGTAGGGGTTCTGCCCCTTGATCTTGTAGATGATCCGCGCCATATAGCCGAAGAAGGTGTTTTTCGCCTCAAACGGACGCTTGGGATCGAAATCCGTATTCTCTCCCATTTCGAGGTTTCCGGCAAGGATCTGCGAAACGTCGTTTACGCCGAGTGCGATGATGATCGCGTCGCAGGTTTCGGCGTCTTTCCAATAACCGTTGTCCGTGGCGAAACTGTCGAAATACTCTTTGGCAGTCATACCGCCTCTGGACATATTGACGACCGTCGTTCCCGCGATCCTCGCCATATACTGCCCCCACGAGTAGTCGAAACAGTCGTGATACGTCGGAGAGCCGGCTTCGTTCTTTGCCTGGAATTCGCCCGACGAGAGGGAATCTCCGATACAACCGATCTTTCTGAAAATTCCGGTAAAACCGCCGTCAGCGGGAAGGGAAGAAAGACTTTGAAGCGGCAACTCGTCTTTGCCGTAAATTTCATTCATATCTATCATAAAATGCCTCCGTTTTAAGTCTATTGTAGCAAATCCGAAAGCAAAGGTCAAGACTCTTTCAAAAAAAAGAAAAAAATAGGAAAAACTCTTGAAAAATCGGTAAATCTTTGTTATAATAATAGAGCAATGATGAAAGAAACCTTCATTTTTCCGTTTCAGAGAAGCCGCGGTCGGTGCGAGCGGTTACGGGAACTGTCGGCATCCGCTTTCGGAGCATTCGGCGATGAGCCGAGGGGGCGTCCCCTTACAGACGGTCAGAGCGGCAGGTTTTCCTGCAATTTGGGTGGCAACACGGAGTTTTTCGTCCCATGATATGGTACGGAAACTCTTTTTTTATTTTTAAATACAATTTTTAAGGAGTAGCAATATGCTCGATATCAAATTTTTAAGAGAAAATCCCGAAATCGTAAAGCAGAACATCAGAAACAAGTTCCAGGATCAGAAACTCCCTCTCGTTGACGAAGTGATCGCCCTCGACGAGGAACTCCGTGCCAACAAGCGCAAGGCAGACGACTTGAGAGCAAACCGCAATAAGGTTTCCAAGTCCATCGGCGCTCTTATGGGACAGAAGAAGTTTGAAGAAGCCGAAGCGGCAAAGAAACTTGTCGCCGAGCAGGCAGAGGAACTCGCAAAGTGCGAGGCACTCGAAACCGAACTTGAAGAAAAAGTAACCAAGATCATGATGATCATCCCCAACATCATCGACCCCTCCGTTCCGATCGGTAAAGACGACAGCATGAACGTCGAGATCCAGAAGTACGGCGAACCCGTCGTTCCCGATTTTGAAGTTCCTTACCACACCGATATTATGGAAAGATTCTGCGGCATCGACCTTGATGCGGCAAGACGCGTTGCCGGAAACGGCTTCTACTACCTCATGGGCGATATCGCAAGACTGCATTCCGCCGTTATCTCCTATGCACGTGACTTCATGATCGGCCGCGGCTTCACCTACTGCATTCCTCCGTTCATGATCCGTTCCAACGTCGTTACCGGCGTTATGTCCTTTGCCGAAATGGATGCCATGATGTACAAGATCGAGGGAGAAGACCTCTACCTCATCGGTACCTCCGAGCACTCCATGATCGGTAAATTCATTGATCAGATCGTTCCCGAAGCGGAACTTCCTTATACTCTCACTTCCTACTCCCCCTGCTTCCGTAAGGAAAAGGGCGCACACGGTCTTGAAGAGCGCGGCGTTTACCGTATCCACCAGTTTGAAAAGCAGGAAATGATCGTCGTCTGCAAACCC
>JAKSPH010000025.1 GCA_024404975.1 Clostridia bacterium
AGCCGTAGTACTCTGCAAATAAAGCTGCATTATCCGCAATGTCCTGCTCGGAAGCATATTGCCACAACGCCCAGATCGTTGTCGTAAAAGCAAACGTTGCTTCTCAGTACGCTACCGCTGAAGCTTGCAAGACTCTCAAGTTTGCAGTTGAAGTAGGTTCCGCCGGAAAAGATATGGCTGTTGAAAACGGTTTCGATTACGTTGAAGTCGAATCTCAGGCAGCCGCACTTATGGAAGTTCAGGCAGGCACCTCCGATGCAGCGATCATCGACTCTCTGATGGCTGCCGCAATGGTCGGTGAAGGCACCGATTACGCTACTCTTGCATATACCGTATCCCTTAACTCCGAGTTCTACGGCGTCGGCTTCCGTAAAGGTTCCGACCTCACCGCAAAACTCAACGAGTTCTTCGCTCAGTGCAAAGCAGACGGTTCTATGGAAAGAATCGCAGGTAAGTACGGCGTTCAGGCATCTCTCATCAAATAAGATCGATTCGATATCGCAGACAGAGAGTGGGGAAAAATCTCACCCTCTGTTTCGTCTGTTTTTCGGTCAAATAGGAAAAGTATATGATTGCTAGATTTTTGGAACAGTTTCCCATTGTTTTTGCTTCACTCAACGTCGGCTTTTTGCAAACGCTGAAGTTATTCTTCGTTACTCTCGTCGGCGCGCTTCCTCTGGGACTTATTATCGCGTTCGGTTCCATGTCCTCGTTCAAACCGCTTTCCGCCGTTGTCAAAACCGTCATCTGGATCGTGCGCGGCTCACCGCTGATGATCCAATTGCTGATTTTGTACTATTTTCCGGGACTTGTGTTCGGAGCGAACATCTGGGGACAGGGCGAAACCGGCAGATTCGTTGCCGCTTCGGTCGCGTTCATCATCAATTATGCCTGCTATTTTGCGGAGATCTACCGCGGCGGAATCCAGGGTGTCCCCAAGGGACAGGCGGAAGCCGGTCAGGTTTTGGGATTGAACAAAAGACAGGTGTTCTTCAAGATCACTTTGATGCAGATGATCAAGCGGATCGTTCCTCCGATGTCCAACGAGATTATCACTTTGGTAAAAGATACGTCCCTTGCCAGAATCATCGCTTTGCAGGAATTGATTTGGGCAGGTCAGTCCTTCCTCAAAGGTTCGCAGGGAATCGCGGGTGCCATCTGGCCGATGTTCTTCACGGCGGTATACTATCTCGCGTTCAGTGCGATTTTGACTGTGCTGTTCAGCAAGATCGAAAAGAAAATGTCTTATTTCAAAGTGTAAGGAGGCGCCGGAATGTCAATACTTAACGTTGAAAAGCTCACAAAATCTTTCGGCGACGTCGAAGTTCTCAAAGGCGTGTCCTTCTCGCTTGAAGAAGGAGAAGTCCTTTCCGTCATCGGTTCGTCGGGCGGCGGAAAAACCACGCTCCTGCGTTGCATCAACTTTTTGGAAACCCCCGATACCGGTCGGATCACCGTGGAGGGAAAAACTGCGTTTGAAGGCGATCCCTCGCGTGTGAACGAAAAGCAGTATACCCCCTTCATCGACCGCAACGTCCAGCACTCGCTCGGACTCGTGTTCCAGCAGTTCAATCTGTTCCCGCAGTACTCCGTGCTTGGAAACCTCACCTTGGCGCCCCGCCTTGCGGCAAAGAAGCGCGAGGACTTCAAGACCGCAAAAAAAGAGATTTATGCCGAGATCGACGAGAAGGCACTTTCCATTCTCAAAGCGACCGGTTTGTCCGAGAAAAAAGACAATTATCCCTGCCAACTCTCCGGCGGTCAGCAGCAGAGAGTTGCCATTGCGAGAGCGCTTATGCTCAGCCCCGCGATCCTCTGTTTCGACGAACCGACGTCGGCTCTTGATCCCGAACTGACCGGGGAAGTGCTGAAAGTGATCCGTGAGCTCCGCGAGAGCGGCCATACGATGATCATCGTAACGCACGAACTTGAATTTGCCCGCCGCGTGTCCGATAAGATCATTTTCATGGCAAACGGCTTGATCGAGGAGATGGGAACTCCCGATGAGATCTTCGAGAATCCGAAGTCCGAAAAGACACGCTCGTTCATTCAGACGGACTATCTTTCGGCAAATTGACCCCCTGATCGACAAAGGTTGACAACAGGCGTTTTCCGACAAAAAAGGGAAGCGCCTTTTTTCAAAAAAAGTCTTGCATTTTTGAAATAAATATGTTATACTGACAATGTGAAAGACTATCGGGCGGACTGTTTTTCGCCCGGAAAGAGGTATATATGAGCGATTTGATTGCTAAATTCGCCTCCGGTGAATTCGATCTTCACGCCGCCAAGACACTTGTCAAGGACTTGTACGATGCTCTTCGCGGTGCGGATTGGTTGAACTCCGGTATTGAATTCTTAAAAGGTGTTTGGGCGCCCCTCCCCTCTGCGATCCTTCTTGCCGTCGCCGTACTGATGCTGTTGTTCGGTAAGAAAATGATGGGTGTTTGGAAGTTCCTCGGAATGTTCTGCCTCGGTTACGCGGCTTCCGTAGTCCTTCTTGTGAACACCGGAAAACTTGATACTTTCTTCATCCCCGGTTGGATCGTTGCGCTGATCATCGGCGGTCTTGCGGCAGTACTTTCCAAGTACATCTACTTGCTTGCCGTTGCCGGTGCGTCCTTCGCCGCCGGATACGTTCTGATTGTCGGTGTCGGACCCCGCATCTCCGGACTTTCCTCTTGGATGGAAGCGTCGGATACCAACCGTTGGATCGCCATCGGCGTCGCCGCCGCCCTCGTTATGATCTTCGTATTCCTTCTTCTGAAGTGGGTCGAGATCCTCGGTACCGCAGTTGTCGGTGCGTGGTTCGCCGCTTACTTCACCAATGCTAAGTTCTTCGAATTTACGTCCTTGGCGGATATGGGAACCGTTGCAGTCCCCGGACTCGGTGAGCAGAGCGTTCTGTTCCTCATCGCCGTAGGCGTTCTCTTCCTCCTCGGCGCTGCGGCACAGATCAAAACCCGCAGAAGATATTGATCACTTTACGGAGTGCCTCGCTTTGAGGCACTCTTTTTTGCACTTCGGGAAACGGAGGGAAAATATTTTTGTCGTTTCGGGGTGTAAAATTTAACCTCCTGTCGGTTTTCCCTTGACAAATGACGACTTTTGTTGTAAAATAGACAAGAAAAAATAACTCGCTTTATGCGACGGAGGAACAGATGGATCAATCTCGTGTATTAGAGTTGAAGCGTACCGCCAACGAAGTCCGTAAAGGAATCGTTGAGGGCGTTTACAACGCCGCCTGCGGTCATCCCGGCGGATCTTTGTCGATTGCCGACATTCTCACTTACCTTTATTTTGAAGAAATGAATATCGATCCCAAGGATCCGAAGAAAGCGGATCGCGACCGTTTCGTCCTTTCCAAAGGACATACCGCTCCCGGTCTGTATGCGACCCTGGCGCTTCGCGGCTTCTTCCCGGTGGAGGAACTCAAAACTCTCCGTAAGATTGACTCCCGCCTTCAGGGGCACCCCGATATGAAACACATTCCTGGCGTGGATATGTCCACGGGATCTCTCGGTCTCGGCATTTCCGCGGCTTGCGGAATGGCACTCTCCGCAAAGACCTACGGCATGAATAACCGTGTTTACACCATTCTCGGCGACGGCGAATCCGAGGAAGGACAGGTTTGGGAGGCAGCAATGTTCGCCGCTCACTACAAACTTGATAATCTTTGCGCCATCCTTGACCTCAACGGTTTGCAGATCGACGGAAAGATCACCGACGTCATGAACCCCACGCCTCACGACGAGAAGTTCCGTGCGTTCGGCTGGCACGTTTATACCATCGACGCTCACGATTTCAATTCGATCGAACTCGGATTCAGAGAAGCGCGTCAGGTAAAAGGAAAGCCCACGCTGATCCTTGCGAAGTCCGTCAAGGGCAAGGGCGTTTCCTATATGGAAAACTCCGTGGATTGGCACGGTAAAGCCCCCAAAGCCGATGAGTACGAAACCGCTATGGCAGATCTCGAAAAGATCGCCGAGTCCCTGAAATAAGCGAGGTTAACAAAATGGCAGAAAAGAAAGCAACAAGAGAAGCTTACGGCGCGGCACTTGCCGCCCTCGGCGAAAAATACGATTTCCTCGTTCTGGATGCCGACCTTGCCGCCGCAACCAAAACCGGAATGTTCAAAAAGAAATTCCCCGAGCGTTTCTTCGACTGCGGAATTGCCGAAGGCAATATGATGAGCGTTGCGGCAGGTATCGCCTCCACGGGCAAGACCGTGTTTGCGTCCTCCTTCGCGATGTTCGCCGCAGGACGTGCCTTTGAGCAGGTCAGAAACAGCATCGGTTACCCCCATCTCAACGTCAAGATCGGCGCAACTCACGCCGGCATCACCGTAGGTGAAGACGGGGCTACCCACCAGTGCAACGAGGATCTCGCTCTCATGCGTACCATCCCCGGTATGACCGTCATTTGCCCCGCCGATGCCACCGAGGCGTACGCCGCAGTGGAAGCCGCCATCAACTTCGTCGGACCCGTATATCTCCGCTTCGGCAGATTTGCCGTTCCCGATCTCTCCGCAGAGATGAAGGATTATAAGTTCGAGATCGGTAAGGGCGTTACCTACCGTGACGGAAAAGACGTTACCATCGTAGCTACCGGCTTTATGGTCCACCTCGCCATGGAAGCCGCTGAAATGCTTGAAAAAGAAGGCATCTCTGCCCGTGTGATCGACATCCACACCGTAAAACCCCTCGCTGAAGAACTGCTCGTCAACGCCGCAAAAGAAACCGGCGCGATCGTTACCGCGGAAGAGCATAACGTCATCGGCGGTCTTGGTGCTGCCGTTTGCGAGTGTGTCAGCGCGAAATGCCCCGTTCCCGTTCTCCGCGTAGGTGTTGAGGACAAGTTCGGCAAATCCGGTACCGTACCCGCGCTTCTTGAAGCATACGGTCTGACCGCGGCTCATATCGCAGAAGAAGCGAAAGCCGCCGTTGCTCTGAAAAAGTAAATCATCCCAAGATCCCCGGGACGGCTCCGACCTTTTCGGAACAAAGTTCCGGGGATTTTTTTGCAAAATATAAAATATTTTGAAATCTTTGCGAAAATCTGTTTACAAACCTCCGAAAAAGAGGTAAAATATAGAAAACCGAAACGGAGTTTTTTATGAAACGTGTACTTTTGAAACTTTCCGGCGAAGCACTATCGGGCGCATCCGGAAACATTTATGATAACGCTTTCGTTGACAGCGTTGCCGAGAATCTCGTCAAGGCGGCGAAATCGGGTTTTGAGATCGGTCTTGTCATCGGTGCCGGCAATATCTGGCGCGGCAGACAGGGCGGGGAAATGGACAGAGTGAAGGCGGATCAGATGGGTATGCTCGCCACCGTCAGCAACTCGCTTTGTATGAAAGATGCCATCATCCGTGCGGGTGTTCCCGCCGTCGTTATGACTGCGGTCGCAATGCCTCCCTTTGCGGAACCTTACAGTGCGGAACGCGCAAAGGCTTACCTCTCCGAAGGAAAGATCGTCATCTTCGGCGCGGGACTCGGTATGCCGTTCATTTCTACGGACACCGCGGGTGCCGTCAGAGCCGCAGAGATCGGTGCCGAAGCCATGTATATGGCAAAGAACATAGACTATATCTACACCGCGGATCCGAGAAAGGATCCGAACGCGGAGAAACTTCTCACCGTAAAATGTTCGGAGATCCTCTCCCGCGGACTCGCCGCGATCGACTTTACCGCCGCCGCCTTCTGCATGTCGGTCGGAATGCCGATCCGCATATTCGGTCTTGCTCACCCCGAGGATATTCTGAAAGCCCTCACGGGTGAAAAAGTCGGAACCGTCGTTACCGCAGATTAAAATCCACCGTAAATAAAGGAGAAACGCCATGAAATTTGAAACCAAAGAATACGAAGAAAAAATGAAAAAGACCATCGCGTCTTACAGTGAAAACCTCTCTGCCATCCGTGCGGGCAGAGCAAATCCCGACATTCTGAAAAAGGTTAACGTCGATTACTACGGCGCCCCCACCGCCATCTCCGCGATCGCCGAGATCAAAGTGACCGATGCGAGAACCATCACCATCACCTCTTGGGATAAGAGCGCGATGAAGAATATCGAAAAAGCCATCTTTATGTCCGATATCGGCATCAACCCCCAGAACGACGGTTCCGTCATCCGCCTTCTGTTCCCGCCCATGACCGAGGAGAGAAGAAAAGATCTCACCAAGCAGGTTTCCAAGATGGGTGAGGATGCCAAAGTCGCCATCCGCAACATCCGCCGTGATGCCAACGATAAGATCAAGGCACAGAAAAAGGATTCTCTTCTCACCGAGGATGAGGCAAAAGCCGGCGATAAGTCCGTACAGGATCTGACGGATAAGTTCATCAAGGAAGTGGACGCCGTTACCGCCGCCAAATCCCGCGAGATCATGGAAATCTAATCCCTCCCCAAAGGAAGAAATCAAAGTGTTTCAGAAGAAGAAAGACAAACTTTTCGTCACCGATGACCGTCTGGATTCCGTCGCCGTCATTATGGACGGAAACGGCAGATGGGCGAAACGCCGTATGCTTCCGCGGACGGCAGGACACGTTGCCGGTGCGAAAAACGTGGTTTCCGTGCTGGAAACCTTCCGTAAGATCGGCGTCCATCACGTAACGCTCTACGCGTTCTCAACAGAGAATTGGAAGCGTCCGCAGGAGGAAGTCGACGCGCTGATGAATCTGATCTATCAGTATCTCGATACGGTCGTGATCCCGCGCATCCGGGACGACGGACAGTTTTCCGTCGTGTTCCTCGGCGATAAATCCCCCCTGCCCGAAAAATTACGTGAGAAGTGCATAGAGGTGGAAGAGATGGCAAAAGGCCGTCCCTTCATCTGTAACGTCGCGCTCAACTACGGCGGACGGGACGAGATCCTCCACGCGGCAAACCGTGCCGTCGCGGACGGTCACAAAGAGATCACCGCCGACGTTCTTTCTTCGTATATGTACACCTCCGGCTCCCCCGATCCCGATCTTCTGATCCGCACGGGCGGAGATCTCCGTATTTCAAACTTCCTTCTTTGGCAGTGTGCCTATTCCGAATTATACTTCACCCCGACTCTCTGGCCGGATTTCGATGAAGGCGAGATCATGAAAGCCGTCAACGATTTCTACGGCAGGAAACGCCGTTTCGGCGGTCTGGATAAAGAAGAGGAGCAAACGGAATGAAACAAAGAGTGATTACCGGCGCCGTGATGGCAGCCGTTGCGATCCCTGTCTTTCTCTTTTCGGGAACCGTCGTTTACGCCGCCGTCCTTTCGCTCCTTTGCGCCGTCGGCGTGTTTGAACTGCTTCGCGTGTTCTCCCTGCAAAAGAACCCCGCCATTCTGATCCCCTCTGAGATCTTCGCGCTCGCGGCACCGCTCGGCGCGTATTTCGCCCTTGTGTCCGGCTCCTTCGAGGCAAAACGCTACTTGCTTCTCCTCGCCCTTGCCGCCGCCGTGTATTGCCTGTATCTGTTTTCCGTCGCCGTCTTTGCCGGCGGAACGGTACCGTTCTCAAGGATCTCCGGCGTATTTATGTCCGTGACCTACGTCGCCGCGGGCTTTACGGGAATGTCCGTCCTCCGCTATTTACCGGACGGCGAGTATTCCTTCCTCCTTGCTTTCCTCGGCGCGTGTGTGTGCGACGTGTTCGCCTACTTCACCGGCTACCTCTTCGGAAAGCATAAACTCACACCGAACATCAGCCCGAAAAAAACTGTGGAAGGTTCGATCGGCGGTATGGTGTTCACCGTACTTGCCTTCGTGCTTTACGGTTTCCTTCTCAAAACCTTCGCCGACCGCACGCCGAATTATCTTCTCCTCGCGCTGTCGGGACTTGTCCTCTCCGTCGTTTCGCAGATCGGCGACCTTTCCGCCTCTCTCATCAAGAGAGAATACGGCATCAAGGATTACGGAAAACTGTTTCCCGGACACGGCGGCGTGATGGACAGATTTGATTCCACCGTCGCGGTCGCGCTCACCATGATGCTCATTTCCGTCATGGCACCGCCGCTGATTTAACACAACCGATCGGGGATGCTCAAAGGCACCCCGCTTGCCGTTTTAGAACAGGGAGGCATATATGAATCAACACACCGTTGCCGTACTCGGCGCGACCGGCTCCGTGGGAACACAGGCACTCGACGTTGCGAGAAACAGAGGATACAGGATCGATCTATTATCCGCGCACCGAAACGTCGCTCTGACCGAATCTCTCGCCCGTGAATTTGCCCCCGCCACGGTCGTTATGACCGATGAGAGTGCGGGTGCGCAACTGAAGACCGCGCTCGCCGATACGAAGATCCGTGTGCTTTCCGGCGAGGAAGCACTCCTCGGCGCGATCGCACAAACCAAAGCCGAAACCGTGGTAAACTCCATTCTCGGCGCGGCAGGACTCCGTCCGACACTCGCCGTGATCCGTGCCCGCAAGCGCCTCGCCCTCGCCAACAAAGAATCCCTCGTCATCGCGGGTGACACCGTGATGGAGGCGGTCAGGGAAGAGAACGTCGAACTTCTCCCCGTCGATTCCGAGCATTGCGCGATCTACCAGTCCCTCCTGGCAGGAAAGCGTTCCGAGATCCGCAGGATCATTCTCACCGCTTCCGGCGGTCCCTTCTTCGGCAAGACCAAAGCCGAACTCGAAAACGTGACTCTTGAACAAACCCTCGCCCATCCGACGTGGAAGATGGGAAAAAAGATCACCGTGGATTCCGCGACCCTGATGAATAAGGGCTTTGAAGTCATCGAAGCGTCCCATCTGTTCGCCACCCCGGAAGATAAAATCGAAGTCGTCGTTCACCGCGAGAGCATACTTCATTCCGCGGTGGAATATATAGATAATACCGTGATCGGAGAATTTTCCGTACCGGATATGCGCTCCTGCGTACAGTACGCCGTGGATTATCCCGACCGTCTGCCCGGTGTCGGAAAACCGCTCGATCTGTTCGCCCTCGGTAAAATGACCTTTGAAAAGCCGGACAGAGAGGCGTTCCCGCTCCTTTCTCTGGCAGGGAAGGCATCCGCACTCGGCGGATGTATGGGCGCCGTTCTTAATGCCGCGGACGAGGTTGCCGTGGATGCGTTCCTGCATGAGCGGATCCGCTTTTCCGAGATCGCCGACGTTGTCAGCAAGACCTTCGACTCCCTCACGGCGCTGAAAGACAAAACCTCTCTTGACGACCGCTTTGCCGCCGACGCGGAGGCGAGAGCCAAAGCCGCGGAAGTCATCGCAAATACGCAATAACAGGATCCGCTCTGTCGGAGCAACACTTTTTCACATGGAAAGGAAGAAAAGTTGAATATCGCGCTTACCATTCTGATCGCCGTTCTGGCGTTCGGTTTTCTGATTTTCATACACGAATTCGGGCATTACTTCTTCGCCCGGCTGTTCCGCGTTTCCATCAAGGAATTTTCCATCGGAATGGGTCCCAAACTTGTCTATTGGGACTCGAAAAAGACGGGTATCCGTTACGGGATCGGAATGTTCCCGATCGGCGGTTACGTCGCCATGGTCGGTGAGAACGACGGTTCTGAGGATCCCGATGCCGCGGACGATCCCAACGCCTTTGATAAGAAACCCGCATGGCAGAGATTCATCATCACCGCGGCAGGCGCCGCCGTCAATATCCTTGCCGGTTTCCTCGCCATGATCCTCGTCGTGTCCCTCACGGCGCGCATCGGCGGCACGACCGTGCATTCCTTCCTCAACGAGGAGGAGAGAGCCGAGTACGGCTATACCGTTTCGACCGAAGACAGCGGACTGAAAGCAGGGGATAAGATCCTCGCCGTTGACGGAAAACGCGTCACCGTCATCGAGGAACTCTCCTATGAGATCATGCGCCGCGGCATCGAGCCGATCGACGTAACGGTCCTGCGCGACGGGGAGAAGATCGTGCTTCGCGACGTCGTGTTCCCGACGGAAGAAGCGGACGGCGAGAAATTCGGTGCCTTTGACTTCAGAGTCTATGCCGTCGAGAAAAACGTCGGTTCCGTGCTTTCCACCTCCTTCAAAAAATCCGTGATGACCGTCCGTATGTGTTGGGAATCCCTTTTTGACCTCATCAGTGGAAGATACTCCGTCAAAGCCGTTTCCGGTCCCGTCGGCGTGACAAGCGCCATCGGGCAGGCGGCAAGTTACGGATTCGTCAACCTGCTCAATATGATCGTTCTGATCAGCATCAGCCTCGGCGTGATGAACCTTCTGCCCATCCCCGCGCTTGACGGCGGACGGCTCATTACCGTGCTTTTTGAAATGATTACCAAAAAGCGCCTGCCGCCGAAGGTCGAGGGGATCATCAACGGTGTCGGACTCATCGTCCTTTTGCTCCTCTCCTTCATCATTATGATCAAAGACATTCTCCAACTGATTTTGTAAAAAGGAAGTTTTCATGAACGAAATAAAAAACCGGCGTGTCACTCGTGAGATCCGCGTCGGGAATCTGAAGATCGGCGGCAGAAATCCCATCGTCATCCAATCCATGACGAACACGCCGCCCCACGACGTCAAAGCCGCTTTTGCGCAGATCCGCGCTTTGGAAGAGGCGGGATGCGAACTTGTCCGTCTGACCGTCCCCGATGAGGAAACCGCGGCGACCTTCACAGAACTCAAAAAAATGGGCGTAAAGATCCCTCTTGTCGCCGACATCCATTTCAACTATAAGATCGCCCTTGCCGCCGTCCGTGCGGGTGCGGACAAGATCCGTATCAATCCGGGCAATATCGGAAACCGTGAGAATACCGTCGAGGTCGTGAACGCCTGCCGCAGTGCCGGTGTGCCGATCCGCATCGGTGTCAATTCCGGAAGTGTCGAGCCCTCCGTTCTCAAAAAGTACGGTGCCCCCACGCCGGAGGCGCTCGCCGAGTCCGCCATGCACCACGTGAATATCCTGCGGGACCTTGATTTTTACGATTTCGCCGTTTCCGTCAAAGCGTCGGACGTGCGGGGAATGATCGAGGCGAACCGCATTCTTGCCGCGCAGGGAGATTTTCCCATCCATCTCGGTGTCACCGAAGCGGGTGCGAGAACTTCCGCTCTCGTCAAGAGCGCCGTCGGGATCGGAACCCTTCTTTCCGAGGGGATCGGCGATACCGTGCGCGTGTCGCTCACGGAGAACCCCGTGGAGGAGATCGCCGCCGCCAAAGAGATCCTGAAATCTTTGGATCTTTTGCCGAACCGCGGTATGGACATCGTTTCCTGCCCGACCTGCGGACGGACGAAAATTGATCTGATCTCCCTTGTGTCCGAATTTGAAGCCCGTGCGAAAGCCGAGCATCTGACGGACAAGAATATCAAGGTCGCTTTGATGGGTTGCGTTGTCAACGGACCGGGAGAGGCGAGAGAAGCCGACGTCGGCATTGCCGGCGGCATCGGAGAGGGTCTTTTGTTCCGCCGCGGCGAGATTTTACGGAAAGTGCCGGAAGAGCATCTGATCGACGCTCTGATCGACGAGATCAGAACTTTATAATCAAACAGAATTACGATTTTTTTATACACGTCCTCGGAAGAAAACTTGGACGTTAGAGAAAAAAGGAAAGCGCACACGCGCAAAAAAGAGTTATGAGCGATAAGAAATTTTTGGACGTATTCAAAAAATACCAACCTTCCGCTGAGAAAGCCGCCGTGCTTGACAGTGCGGAAAGTTTCAAATTCCGTTGGTTGAAACGCGAAGAACCGTATCAGATCGAAGTGCATCTGAACTTCACCTCCCACGTAGACGCGGAGTTGCTCTACGAGATCGAGGACGAGTGCCGTGCGCTTTACAACGCCGATATCTTCAAGATCCTCCCGCATTTTCCGCCTTCACTGTACAACGTGGGACGGTTGCCGGAGATCTGGGCAGAGGCGGCTCTGTGCGGCGCGGTGACCAACGGATTTTTTGCAAATACCGAAGTGAACGACGACGGTACTACCGTGCGTGTCGCCATTCCGTTCGGCGCGTCGGGCATCGGATTCGTCAACGATGCGGACACCTGCGCCATTTTACATAATATCCTCCTCAATCGCTACGGCGCGGAGAGAAAGTTCGAGATCATCTCCTCGGAGAAAGCCGCCGAGTATGAGAGTATGTGGAACGACCGCCGCACCGAGATGCTCAAAAAAGCGGAAGAGCAGAGTGCCGCAGATTTCCGCCGTCAGAAAGAAGAGCAGAGGATCGCACTGGAGAATGAGGCACGGAAGAACGATCCTCACTATGACTTCACAAAGAAAGCCGGTCTTGACAGTGCGACCGGTGAGCGCGAAATGATCAGCGAAACCCGCTTCCGTATGGGACACACGACCTACGAGTGCAAGGATGCCTCCGTCCTTTGGGGCGACGATTTCGAGATCCTTGAACCCGAATCCATGACGGAGATCGAAACCGTCAGAAACAATGCCGTGTTCCTCGGAACCGTCTTTGAGATCACCATGAAAGAATCCCGCGAGGGAGAAACGACGAGCATCACCGTCGGCATTTCCGACGGCACGACCGGCATTTATGCAAAGAAACGTTTACCGAATGAGGAGATCGGATGGGCAAAAGGTTTGAAACCGGGTACCCCCGTTGCCGTCAGCGGCAGAGTTCTGCGCGATAAATTCGACAACGAACCGTTCCTCTCGCTCAAAGGTATGAAGAAGATCAAAACCGTCGGCAGACAGGATAACGCCGAGGAGAAGCGCGTCGAGTTGCACCTCCACTCCAATATGTCGCAGATGGACGGTCTGATCACCCCCGCCGAGATCGTCAATACCGCCATCGCGTGGGGGCATAAAGCCATCGCCGTGACCGACCACGGAAACGTGCAGGCGTTCCCCGAAGTGATGCTGGCGCTTGAAAAAATCGAAAACGCCGACCTCAAGATCCTCTACGGAATCGAAGCGTACTTCGTCAACGATACCGCGCGCTGCCTGTTCGGAAACCGCTATCCCGCCTTTGATGACGAGATGATCGCGTTCGATATCGAAACGACCGGACTTTCCAACAAGACCTGCCGTATCATCGAGATCGGCGCGGTAAAGATCAAAAACGGAGAAGTTCTCGAATCCTTCGACGTCTTCGTCGATCCCGAATGTCCCATTCCCGAAGAGATCACCGCCCTCACTTCCATCACCGACGAGATGGTCAGCGGTGCGCCCAAGGAAGAAGAAGCCGTCCGTCAGTTCCTTGAATTCGCGGGCGACAGAATGCTCATCGCCCATAACGCGCAGTTCGACGTCGGATTCATCCGCGTTGCCTGTGAGCGCCACGGAATTCCGTTCACCAACTCCTTCCTCGATACCGTCGGACTTTCAAAGTACGTTAACCCCGAACTGAAAAACCATAAACTCGATACCATCGCGACCGCATATCAGTTGCAGGATTTCCACCATCACAGAGCGTCCGACGATGCCACTATCCTCGCGTATATCTTCTTCAAGATGATGGAACGCCTGTCCTCCGAAGGCATCCGTGACTTTACGGGCATGACCGAGGCGATGAGTGAAAAGACGGACCCGCTGAAACTCCCGACCTATCACATGATCATTTTCGCCCGCAACAAAGTGGGCTTGAAAAATCTGTATAAACTCATTTCCTATTCGTATCTCGATTATTATAAGCGTTTCCCGCGTATTCCCAAATCCGTCCTGGAAGAGCATAGAGAAGGACTTCTGATCGGTTCCGCGTGTGAAGCCGGCGAACTGTTCCGCGCGATCCTCGACGGCAGATCCCAGCAGGAGATCGAAGAGATCGCCGCCTTCTACGACTATCTTGAAATTCAGCCGATCTGCAACAACCGCTTTCTGATCGAATCCGGACGTGTTGCGAATGAGGAAGGACTCCGCGACCTGAACCGTCAGATCGTCGCCCTCGGAAAGAAACTCGGCAAACCCGTCTGCGCGACCTGCGATGCCCACTTCCTCAACAAAGAGGATGAGATCTACCGCAAGATCATTCTCAAAGGAATGAAGTTCGCCGACGCGGACAAAGACGTCGGTATCTACTTGCGTAACACCGAAGAAATGCTCGCCGAATTCGACTATCTCGGCGAAGAAGTCTGTCATGAAGTCGTCATCGAGAACCCCAACAAGATCGCCGATCTCTGCGAGAAGATCCGCCCCATCCCCAAGGGCAGATACGAGCCGTCCCTTCCGGGCGCGAACGAGGAACTCACCGAATCGTGCTGGAAACGCGCCCATGAGTGGTACGGCGATCCCCTGCCGGAACTCGTCGAAGCGAGATTGAAGCGTGAACTTGACTCCATCATCGAACACGGGTTCGCCGTGCTTTACATGATCGCCGTCAAACTTGTGGCGTATTCCGAGTCCTTGGGATATCAGGTCGGTTCCCGCGGATCCGTCGGCTCGTCCTTTGTGGCAACGATGTCGGGTATCTCCGAAGTGAACCCCTTGCCTCCCCATTACCGCTGCCCGAAATGCCGTCATTCCGAATTCATCACGGACGGCTCCGTCGGTTCCGGTTTCGACCTCGACGACAAGGATTGTCCCGTTTGCGGAACGCCGATGATCGTGGACGGTCACGATATCCCCTTTGAAACCTTCCTCGGATTCAAGGGCGATAAGTCTCCCGATATCGACCTCAACTTCTCCGGCGACGTGCAGGGTAAAGTCCATAAATATACCGAGGTCCTCTTCGGTGAAGGTCACGTGTTCCGCGCCGGAACCATCGGTACTCTCGCCGATAAGACCGCGTGGGGTTATATCAATAAATACCTTGAAGAAAAGCGCATCAAGATCCCGAAAGCGGAAGTCGCCCACATGGTGACGAAACTCGTCGGAATCAAACGCACGACGGGACAGCATCCGGGCGGCATCATCGTAGTGCCGAAAGAGTACGATATTTACGATTTCTCACCCGTCCAGCACCCCGCGGACGATCCCAATTCCGACATCGTCACGACGCACTTCCAGTTCTCCTATCTTCACGATACCATTCTGAAACTCGATGAACTCGGACACGATATGCCGACCAAGTACAAGATGCTTGAGAAGTACACCAACACGTCCGTTCTCGACGTGAAGATGAACGATAAGAGTACCTACGAACTGTTTTACAGTACCAAACCCCTGAAGATCACACCCGATCAGATCGGCGGTTGCCAACTCGGCACCTACGGCATCCCCGAAATGGGAACCCGTTTCATTCAGCAGGTTTTGATCGACGCGAAACCCCGCACCTTTGCCGACCTGTTGCAGATCTCCGGCTTGACGCACGGAACGGACGTGTGGCTCGGCAACGCGCAGGAACTCATCAAAACCGGCAAAGCGACCATTTCCGAAGTCGTGGGAACACGTGACGGAATTATGCTGTATCTCATCCGTCACGTGATCGACAACGCGACCTCTTTCAAGATCATGGAGGACGTCCGTAAAGGAAAAGGTCTGAAACCCGAATACGAAAAGACCATGCTCGAACACGGTGTCCCCGATTGGTACATCTGGTCGTGCAAACGTATCAAGTACATGTTCCCGAAGGCACACGCCGCGGCATACGATATGTCCGCGATCCGCCTTTGCTGGTATAAGATCTATTTCCCCATGGAGTTTTACGCCGCGTTCTTCACGGTCGCGCCTGCCGGCTTTGACGCCGAGATCGTCGGAAGAGGATATTCCGGTGTATGCGACGCGATCAAGGAGATCGAGGAGAAAGGACAGGACGCGTCCGCCAAAGAGGCAGCACTTCACGCC
>JAKSPH010000026.1 GCA_024404975.1 Clostridia bacterium
CTTAAGGTAAGCTCTATTGGCTCGGAAAAATCATAAAGTCCGCTTTTATCATTAAAAAAATCATATTCTGCATTGTGTGCAAGAACGAAATGAGGTGCGTCCGCTTGCTGTGCATAGGAGAGAAGCCACGTGCGATTTTCAAGGTTTGGCGTAACTAAAATCAAAAAAACAGATATGATTAGACATAAAGCTGCTATTGCAGAAAATGCAATGATTTTTTTCAAATTATCCACCGCCTTTCTGGTTTCATTATATCACAGCTTTTGATGCCTTTCAATCCTCGACGGCAAAAAGGCGAAACAAAAGTGATGGATCGGCCACATCGAAGGAATCGTGTGATTGAAACGATATCGGCTTACGATACCTTGAGTTTCTTGAAAGCTCCTGTGCTCGGGGTATAAATTTCGATGGTGTTAAATTTTCCGAAAACGGTCGGTTGGAAGATTAACAAATCGAATACTCCCACAAATTCGACGTACTCGCCTTCGCGAATCAATTTGAATTTTTTGGTAGTGAGTGAATATTCGGTCAAACCGTATTCCGGTTCGGGATTATTTTCGGAAAGCGGAGCGGAACCGATAAAATACGCCTTGTCTCCGATGACGTGAAATAGGTTCGGGTCGCAAAACATATTTCCGTACGTAGTATAGCCTCCGCCGTTGACAGAGATGGAGGCAAGTGTGAAGGTTTCCGGCTCATATATATTTTCGACAAAGAAATAGAGCTTTGAGTTTTCTAACGTAAGGTTGACCGTAGTGATATTTTGAAGCAATATATCTTTTTTCGCATTGGAGTGCTTGATTCTGCAGACGGTGGTTTTGTCGTTATTTGTGGTGTGAGAATAGTATAAATACGTACCGTCGGCGGTGAGATAACTAACGGCGCCGTCTTGGATTTGCTTGGGCGTTCCGCCGTTTACCGAGAGACTGTACAGCGGGAAGATATCTTTGGCGTATTCGGTGTATTCCCAATTTTGGGTAACCGTTGTGTAATAAACGATATTGTTAACCACCAGCATTTCCCAAACGTTGATCGAACTTACAAGCTTTTCAAAACCACTTCCGTCCGTTTTCACCTTCGCGATATATGATTTGGCGGTTGTGGAGTCCTTGCAATAGAAATATATCCAATCGCCGATCACATTTATATTACACAGACTTCCCGAGGATACGGTATAAACCGATTGATGGGCAGATCCGTTTCTCTTGATTTTTTCAATTTTGTTTTGGTTGGCATAATACAGGTAATCAGATTGTGCGGTAAAACCGAAATTAGCGTTGTCACTTCCCACAATATTTTCTTCACCTTCGGTATAATCCGGTACGAAGGTGGTTGGCTTTTTTGTATGACACATTGTACAAACGTCGTTTGCGTAATGGCATGGCTTTTTCTCAATCGTTTCGGTTTTTTGGTTTCCGCATGAACAAACGCACACTTTCGTTCCGGTTTGTTGGCAGGTTGCATCGGCAAGCGTGATCCATTCTCCGTATACGTGACTGTGTGTGCCGTCCGAGGAGGTATTAGTGGTGCTTTCATCGCTATCGGTAGTTGTTACGTCCGTGCTGCCTTTTTCACAAGAGGCCATAAACAAACAAAGCAATAAAAAACAAGTGATGATTATAAGTAATTGTTTTTTCACAATCCTATCTCCTTTTGGTTGTTATTTTCAGTTTCATTATAGCACAGTTTTCGGTATTTTTCAAGACCGAGGGGGAAGTTTTGAGTGATGTTGCGGCTACGCCGCAGTGATGTAGTGCTAACGCACAGTGATGTTTTGCTCCCGTTGGTCGCAAAGTGATGTGATGTTTGCCCACTTCGCCGCAAGGCGAAACATCACTCACGCAGTGAACATCACTGCCGAAGGCTACATCACTTGCCCGCAAGGGCAAACATCGTTCCAAAACAAAAAAGATGCCGTCTTATTTTTCTTTGAGTACATACATTTTTAAGGAATAAATAAGTTTTATATCTGTATAACCTTTGTAGTAAACGATGTAGAATTCATCTCCATGTGAGACGAAATCATAATTAACATTTCCGACCGATACTTCCTTAAATCCATTAAAGTGGAGAAATTTTTCTGTGTGCCTATGAATGAGTTTTTCGTCTTTATATTGTACTTCGCATACTACAATATCAAAATCACCGTTTTGCAGTAATTTTTGTTCTCTCAAGCTCGTTTTTAAAGATAACAAGTTGATCCAAATCGGCGCACTTGTAAGTCCGCCAGCCAAAGCTGACAAAAGGATCTTTAGATATACGTTTTCGAGCAGTGCAAAGAATCCGTAAACGGCTCCTATGGTAAGCGGCACAAAAAACAGTGACAAGCCTCCGCACAACACCAAGGTCGAACGAATGTCTGCTGTATTATAAAAGCGGAGTTCTTTTTCTATAAACTCTCTCGTAATTTCGTTTTTCGTTTGTTTTTCCATATCTCCACCGCCTTTCCGGTTTTAGTATAGCACACTTTGGGGGCATTTGTAAAGTGAAATATTCGGCGTTGCCGAATGTGAAATAATTCACTTTGTGAATTGTGAAATATCTCACTTCGTTCGATGTGAAATGAAATTCGCCCTTCACATTTGCGAAGCAAATATTTCACAGCGAAGCTATTTCACTTGGCAGAGCCAAATTTCACTCGCCGCAGGCGAATTTCGTTGAAAAAAGCACATCTGCAACGCAGATGTGCTTTTTTCTGGAGGCGCCACTCGGAATCGGACCGAGGAATAGAGGTTTTGCAGACCTATGCCTTACCGCTTGGCTATGGCGCCGTCTTAAATGCTTTTCTATTATAGCAAAGACGACGGCATTTGTCAAGTATTTTTTTAACTTTTTTCAAAATCGGCACGGTTGTTTTCAAAAGATCGGGCAAGTGCCGTTTATTCGGCACGGATCAGGCGGAAACCGTTACCGACGCCCATTTTTCCGCCGCGTTGCAAGTGGTCCGCGATCGCACGGCGGAGCGCGGTATCACGGGGCAATTCTTCGGGAGGGAGATCGGCTTTCGCACCGAAAACGCGCCACGCGTCATTGAAACGCTCGGTTTCGGCAGACGAATAAATATCGAAGCCACCGAGAAAGGCGATCATATTCCGACAATCCGGGAAGATCTCTCGGTTTGCGGGGTAGAGGAGCCACGAGGAACACTTGACCGGCAGAACGCCGTTGTTGCGGTATTCGGGGAAGAAATCATACGCCATTCGGTAACTTCCGTTGACGAGTTCCGGCGTCAGAGGTCCCGCGGAGGGGATATGGATGCTCAAAACCTTATCCTCTTTGCGGACGGTCACGCCGTCTTTTTCATAATCCGTACCCGCGGAGGCGATCTGATATTCCAATCTGCCGAGTTTGACAAGTTCCAGGCGGAAGAAGATCGTGTACCACCATTCCACGAAAGTGCCTGCCACGCCCTTGACGGTGAGGCACTCGCGCAGTTTATAAATCAGATCCTCCATCGTGTCATAAAAGACCGCTTCCGACCAGCCGTGTGCGAGAAATCTCGGATAGAGCCGCTCGGTTTCCATCAGCAGGACAACGAAATTGACCGTGTAGAACGGGATCCCGCTCACCTCGGCGATGGCGCGGCGAAGCCCTTCGCTCTTTCCTATGTCATAATTCAGCGCGTCGTGAACGAAAAAGACGGCATCCATCTGCGCAGGAAACTCGGTAAGGAGTTTTTCCTTGGCGGTGAGAAGGATGTTTTTGACGTCGGCGGGGACGTCGTAGCGGTCGAGGAAATCACGGACAAAATCGGTCATGGGAATACCTCTCCTTTGTGAGTTAAACAGTCAGGGAAAGCACGGCGAGAGCCGCGGCGAGGGCGGGAAGCGATACGGCGGATCCGTATTTGACGAAGTCGCGGAAATCGAATTTCACCCCGCGGCGGCGGAGGATATCCGCCCACATGATTCCGGCGAGGGCGCCGACGGGTGTCAGACACGCACCGAGGTTGGAACCGACGGTAGCAGCAAAGGCGGCGGGCAGACTTGCGATCCGCTCGGCGAGATTCGCGAAAAGCACGGACATGGGAATGTTATTGATGAGGTTCGCGGTAAAGAAGGAAGCGGCACCGTAGACGAACACGGGCGAACGGTCGCCGAGCAGGTCGCCGATCGAGGCGAGAATGCCGCTCTCCGACAGAGAGATCACAAGGGTAAACATAGAGAGCATAAAAGGGACGAGTTCCCACGGCATACGGCGCACAGTGCGAAGAAGGATGATGGGCTTTTCACGCTTTGAGCGTCGGTAGATCAGAACACACGCGAAGAGCGAGAGCATCAAAGAGAACGAGCAAATCCACATTTCAAGGTGGATATAGGACGAAATTGTCAACAAAAGTATACAAACGATCAAATGAACGAGTCCGATGATCAGTAGCGGACGTTCCGTGATCCCGACCTTTTCGGGGGTGCCTTCAATCGGCTTTTTTAGCGATCTGCCGAAGATCAGAAGCAACACGGTGAAGGAGACCGCACCGGCGGCGAGTGTCGGCAGGATCATGACTTTGAGATAGTCGAAGAATACGATCTCCGAGAAAGAGGCGATATAGATATTGGTCGGGTTTCCGATCATGAGCGCCATGCTCCACGTATTGGCGGCGGAAAATTCCGCGAACAGGTAGGGCAGGGGGTTGATGTCCGCGTTCTTACAGAACGAGCAGATGAACGGCGTAAACGTCAGAATGATGATGTCGTTCGACGTGAATACGGTCAGCACGGAAACCGTGATATAGAGATAGGCAAAGAGGATCTTTTGCGATTTTCCCGCTTTTCCGAGGGCGAACGAAGCGAGGTAACGGAAGAAGCCGAGTTCGTCGAGGAAAATGGAAAATACCGTCATGGAGAGGAAGAGGATCAGGATCTTGATCGGGTTGACGGCGCTCTCACCGAAAATGCCTGAAACAAGGCCTTCCCCCGAAACACAGCCCGCCGCGATGAGAGCGGCAGCGCCGAGAACGGCGAAGAAGCAATAGCCACCCATATGAAATTTCCCAAGACGGATCTCCGGAATGAAGAACACGGACAGAACCATCATCAGGACGGTCACGCCCGAAAGAATGCCGCACAAAAGCAAACGAAGTCACCTCTTTTGATCAGGCAAGAAATCCGAGCAGGAGCATCATGATCGGCATCGTTACGATGGCTCCCATGGTGCCGAGCAGAACCAGAGACGCCGCCTCTTTCTGTCCCTCTCCGAGGATCTCGGAGAAATTCAGCACGACGGATGCCACAGGGCAGGCGGTAACGATATAGAAGCACTGTTTCATTCCCGGATCGATCGGCAGGAAGTATATCCCCGCAAACGCGATGAGGGGCATCAGACACATTTTCACAAGAATGGTGAGATACGATCTGACGTTGCAGAACACGTCGCGGAACTTGCAGGTGGCGAGGCGCATACCCATGATGAGCATGGAGAGAGGCGTGGACATTCTGCCGCAGATGGTGATCATGGAATAGAGATCTTTCTGCACGGGGATACGGAGAATGAAGATGGCAAACGCGATCACGGCGCCGATCGTCGCGGGGTTGAGAACGATCTTTTTCATGCTGATGTACTTGGCGTTTCCGGAGATGATCGCCGAGCCGACCGTCCATCCGAGAACGTTCATGATGAGGGCGTAAACCGCCGTGTACATGATCAGACTCGGCGCCTGTTCGGGCAGGAGCGCTTCGATCAGAGGGTTTCCGAAGAACGAGCAGTTACCGAAGGTCGTTGCGATGGTAATGATACGGTAGAGGGCGTTTTCGTACTTCTTTCTCAAAACGAAATACGCGCCGGTGAGCATAATGCCTTGGATCCCGATCGTCAGAAGGGCAAAAATGCCGATATTCCGCATGAGTTCCCAAGAGAACGTATTGTTGTTGAGCGAGTAGATCATCAGGCAGGGGGAGCAGACGAACAGAAGGATCTTGGAGCAACCCGGCACGCAGGATTCGCTGATCATTTTCGTCTTGATCATAGCGAAACCGGGGACCGCCGTCAGCAAGAGAACGGCAACGGCAACAAACGTAACGAAAAGAGTAGTCATAGTTCAGAACCTCACATAGAAATCTTTGTTATAAGGGACGGGGATCGCGAAGCCGGCATCGTACTTATCCGTGACGGTCACTTCGGGGAGAAGGGTAATCATGGTCTTCTCGTGAACGGCGTTTGCCGCGAGGGCATAAAAGTTCGCGAACATTCCCGAAAGGGATTCCACGGCATAGTCGCCGCTGTCCGCTTCGTAGCGGTAAATATAGCAAACCGCGTCGGGGAGAGTCACTTTGCGGTATTCGTTCATCTGCGTTTTGCCGACTTCGGAAACGATTTCGGGGAACGCCTCCGAAAATTCCGCGGTGTAAGCGGAATCCTCGGCAAAGTAGTAACCGTAGGTGTGCGCCGTGTCGTCGCCGTCGTCGTACTTATTTATGTAAAGACCAAACATCTGCGGCGTGATCGACAGTGTGCCGACGCCGGTCTTGTAGGTTTCGATCGCGGCATCAATCGCGGCGATGTCGTCCTGCCGTTCCTGCTTTTCCGCGGCGGTCAGAGCGACGGTCTTGTCGTGTCCCTCACCGTCCGACACGCGGTTTCCCGCCTCGTCGGTCTCAAACTTGGTTTCCGTGCGGATGTAGAGCAGCTGCACGTGAACGTAATGCTCGGAGAGGAAGGTATCACAATCGTCGGGGAAATTCCGCATATTGGAACCGCCGGAGCCGTAGATCACGGTCATGGCGTGCGCCGCTTTGTAGGTCAGTTCTGCGCCTTTCCGGAACGCCTTGTAGTCAAAGCCCATGGCTTCCGTGTTCTCGTTGAAGGTGTCGATGCTGCCGTCCGCGCGGTAATCGAGAACTTCCGCGATCGCACCGTCGAGTTTCTCGCGGTCGCTTTTCGTCATACGGGAATACTTATCGAACAGTGAAGCGCAGACGAGCGTTTCGCGGATATAGGTTTCGACGTACGCCGCGAGTTCCTCGCCGTAGGTCTTGCCGGAAGCCGCCGTCTTTGCGTAGAACACCGGTTCGTCGACGAAGGCAACGCCGGAACGCGCGAGTTGCGAGAGGTATTCGGTCTTGGCGACGGAAGCGAGGTAGTGGCAAGTCCCCTCATCTGCGGTCAGACCGTTGTATTTCATCACGGCACGGCTGTTTCGCACGGCGGCGATGGTGCCGAACACGCCCCCGAAGATCAGAGCGACGGCAAGCACCGCCGACAGAAGGATCACGGGGAATTTCTTGTTTTTTCCATTCATTGGGGTTTGTTCCTTTCTGCGGTTTCTCCGTCCTCGGTCACCGTCGGATAATCCGACAGGATCGAGAGTGCTTCTCTTATGGGATCGGTACCGCGCGGCAACCGCATGACAAGTGTCGGGGTATCGGTCTGTCGGAAGGAAAGTCCGGGATGGTGAACAAACACTTCCGACCAAAGCGCAAGATCCGGCTTCTCCGTTCGCAAAGAGAGCCAACCGTCTTTCTCCGAAATACGGCTCACACGCGCTTTTGCGCCGAGGGCGCGGAGCAGAGAAACGTCCGCAAGCGCCAGGACGGATGCGGGGATCTCGCCGAATCGGTCGAGAAACTCGTCGATGACGTCCTGTTTGTCCTCCTCACCGCGGATATAAGAGATCTTTTTATACATTTCCATGCGCTGGGCATCCGTGGGAATGTACTCTTTCGGAATGTGTGCGGAAACCTTGATGTCCACGGTACATTCAAACGGTGCCCGGGGAAGTTTTCCTTCCTCCTCCAGGACGGCTTCCGAGAGAAGTCTGACGTAGAGGTCGTAACCGACACCGTCGATATACCCGTGCTGTTCCGCGCCGAGAAGGTTTCCCGCACCGCGGATCTCAAGATCCCGCAGGGCGATTTTGAAACCTGCGCCGAATTCGGCGTATTCGCGGATGGCTTCCAGACGCTTGGTCGCGACTTCGGAGAGCGCTTTTCCCTTGCGGAAGGTGAAATAGGCATACGCCTGTCTTGCGCTTCTTCCGACACGTCCGCGAAGCTGGTGGAGTTGGGAAAGTCCCATACGGTCGGCGTTTTCGATGATCAGCGTATTGGCATTGGGCAGATCCACGCCGGTTTCGACGATGGTCGTGCAGACGAGAATGTCGATCTCGCCGCCGACAAGTCCCTGCCAGATATCTTCGAGTTCGTCCTTATCCATCTGACCGTGGGCATAGGTGATCCGCGCTTCGGGAAAGTCGTTCATCAGCCGTCCCGCCACGAGGTCGATATCCTCGGTCTTGTTGTAGAGGTACAGCACCTGACCGCCGCGGTCGAGTTCTCTGCGGATGGCTTCGCGGATCACAGCATCATCGTGTTCAAGCACGTACGTCTGCACGGGTTTGCGGTCGAGGGGCGCTTCTTCGAGAACGGACATATCGCTGATGCCGTTCATCGCCATATTGAGCGTGCGCGGGATCGGCGTTGCCGTCAGCGTCAGAACGTCCACGTTCTTGGCGAGGGTCTTGAGTTTTTCCTTCTGTGCGACGCCGAAGCGCTGTTCCTCGTCCACAATGAGGAGTCCGAGATCGCGGAATTCGAGATTCTTGGAGAGGAGTTTGTGCGTTCCGATGAGGATATCCACGTCCCCACGCGCGACTTTGCGAAGGATCGTTGCCTGTTCCTTCGGCGTGCGGAAACGGGAGAGCATTTCCACGTTCACGGCATAGCCGCGCATACGGGAAACGGTCGTCTGAAAATGCTGGAGCGCGAGAATGGTGGTCGGGACGAGGATCGCCACCTGTTTGCCGCCGAGAACGGCTTTGAACGCCGCACGGAGGGCGACTTCCGTCTTTCCGAATCCCACGTCGCCGCAGAGCAGACGGTTCATCGGCACGGGTTTCATCATATCTTTCTTGATCTCGTCGATCGCCACGGACTGCGACTCGGTCTCTTCAAACTCGAAGTTGTCCGCGAATTCGTCCTCCATCTCCGAGTCCGGAGGGAAGGCGTAACCGGGACGGCGTTGCCGCTCGGCGTAGAGCGCGATCAGATCTTTTGCGATGTTCTTGACGGCGGCTTTGGTACGGGACTTGGTCTTGTTCCAATCCCCTCCGCCCATTTTGGAGAGTTTGACGGTGCCGTCTTTGTCCTTGGCACCGATGTATTTTCCGATGAGTTCGAGCCGGTCGCAGGGCAGGAACAGTTTATCCGTTCCAGCGTAGCGAATGGTGATATAATCACGGCTGACACCGTCCACCTTCACGGTTTCGATGCCTTCGAAAAGTCCGATACCGTAGTTTTCGTGAACGACGTAATCTCCGATCGAGAGATCGGCGTAAGAAAGCAACCGCTGTCCCGCACCGCCCGCTTTTTTCAGAATACGGTTGCGGCGGCGGTTTCTCATCACGGCACGTCCCGTGTCGCGTTTCATGGAAAGGACGGCAACACGCGGGGAGATCAGTTCGTAGCCCTGGATCACGTCGCCGACGGCAATATAGATCCCGCCGTTTTGCATCGCGGAAAAATCAAAGTCCGGTTTGTCATAGACCGGGATCACGGGAACTTCATCGGCGGTGAGCGCATCGGTGAGCGAAACGGCACCCGCACGGTTCTCGCACAGAACGACCGTCCGGTAAAGCCCTTTTCTCAAAGAGAGCAGATCCTCTTTGAGCATCTTGCCGTTGTCGCCGTAAGAAACCGTCCTGCGTGTGCGGAAGCCGAAAAGTCCGGCCGCGGTGACAGAGCCGAGACCGCCCGAAAACGGGTTGACGTGGAGGGGGAGATTCCGGGCGAGAAACGCGTCGAGTTCCTCGCAGTTGCCGGCATATCCCGCCGTCTGTTGAGGGAGAGAACCCTGTTCCGTCATGGCGGCGACTTCTTCGCTCAAGCGGTCGTATTGCTTCTTCACGCTCTCGCGGACACCGCTCGTTCCGCAGACGTAGACCGCAGCGCGGCGGTAGGAATCAAAATAGGAGAGCAGGGTTTGCCCCTTCTCATAGATCAAGCCGATATATTTATCGCGAAAATCAAGAGGCAGACCGTTTTCGATCGCCGCTTTCTCCGCCGAGAGGCGCTCCGCGACCGCGGATGCCGGATTCTTCTTCAGCAGTTTGCCGATCGCGTCGGCAATGCGCTTCTTCGCTTCATCGTCCGCGACGACCTCCGTCGCAGGGAGGAGGCGGACTTCTTCACATTCGCCGGTCATACGCTGGGAGATCGGATCGAAGTATCCCATTCTGTCCACTTCGTCGCCGAAGAGCTCAATGCGCACGGGTTCCGTCCCCGCGTCGGGGTAGAGGTCAACGATACCGCCGCGCCTTGCGTACTGTCCCGCGCTTTCGACCATATCCACACGGACAAATCCGAGGGCATCGAATTTGCGGCACAGGTCATCGGGCGGTACGGAATCTCCGACACCGAGCATCAAAGACGCACTGAGCAACCGCTCTTCCGGCATGGTATAAGAGAGTGCGGCGGCGCCGGTCGCGACCACACAGTCGGTGCTTCCCGCCGTTACGGCAAAAAGCACAGAAAGCCTCTCGCGTTCAGTGTCGTGGGAGGCGGTTACGTTATGAAATACAAAATCACGGTCAGGGAACGAAAGGGCGGAGATCCCGCTTTCGGTCAGCACCGAAACGAGTTTTTCCCGCTCCTCTTCATCACCGACGAGGACAAGTGCCGGACAGCCGGAGAGGACTTTCGTTTCCCGGATGCTCTCGGCGAGGAATGCCGCGGCGGCGCCGTCGCAAAGACCGTTGACGATCACGGGCAGGGGCTTCGGCGTGGAGAACTGCTCCTTAACGGTGGCAAGCACCCCCGAAAATTCTCTGTCCGAGCGAATGAGAGAGGTTAAACTGTGCATGAAACCCTCGGTTCACTTGGAATATTTCATCATACATTCGTCGATTTTTCCCGCAACGATCAGAGAAACCGCGTCGGGAATGATGTCCAATACGGGGCGAAGTGCCTTCATATCGGCTTCGGAGAAGGCGGAAAGCACCCAATCCGCGAGGTCGTAAGCGGGGTTCGGTTTCGCACCGACACCGATCTTCAAGCGGGGGAACTCCTCACTCGACAGATGGGCAATGATGCTTTTCAGTCCGTTATGTCCGCCCGCGGATCCTTTTCTGCGCACGCGCATAAGCCCGAGTGCGAAACTGATCTCATCGTGGAGAACGATGACGTGATCGGCAGGGATCTTATAGAAGTTCGCCGCCTCGCCGACTGCCTCGCCGGAATTGTTCATATAGGTCTGCGGTTTCATCAGAAGCACACGGCGGCCGCCGACCGTTCCCTCACCGACCATGGCGTGGAACTTTGCCCGATCGACCGTGATGCCGAACTTCTTTGCCACTTCGTCAAGCGCCATAAAACCCATGTTGTGGCGTGTCCGCTCATACTCTTTTCCCGGATTTCCGAGACCGACGATCAGATACGATACCGGCTCGTTCCCCTGGGCAGGGGTGGTTTTAATCTTATCAAATAAATCGAATATATCCATTTTTGACTACTTTTCTTTTCATTCAGTCAAAATACGCGTTCCAAACCGACGCGTCCGCATCGGAAGGCATACGCCAGTCGCCGCGGGGCGACAGAGCGACGGTACCGACTTTCGGTCCGTCGGGCAGGCAGGAACGTTTGAACTGCTGCGCGAAGAAACGGCGCACGAAGATCCGGAGCCATGCGCTGACGGTTTCGTCGTCGTAAACACCGCGGAAGGTCGCTTTCGCAAGACGGAAGATCTTTTCGGGGGTGAAGCCGAAGCGCACGAAGTGGTAGAGGAAGAAATCGTGGAGTTCGTAAGGTCCGACGATGCCTTCCGTACATTGTGCGATCTCGCCGTCCTTGGGGGGCAGGAGTTCGGGGCTGACCGGCGTCGCGAGGACGTCACGCAGAACGGCGGCAACTTCGCCCTCTCCCTTTTCTTCGCAGAGGTCGGCGTAGAACGCGACGACGTGGCGGACGAGGGTTTTGGGGACGGAAGCATTGACACCGTACATCGACATATGGTCGCCGTTGTAGGTCGCCCAGCCGAGGGCGAGTTCGGAGAGGTCGCCGGTACCGACGACAAGACCGCCACAACCGTTGGCAATATCCATGAGGACCTGCGCTCTCTCGCGTGCCTGTCCGTTTTCAAATACGACGTCGTAGTTTTCGGGATCCTGTCCGATGTCCTTGAAGTGGACGTTCACGGCGTTCTTGATATCGACGCAGCGAAGTGTCGTTCCGAGTTTCTCCGCCATGGTCTCGGCATTGGATTTGGTGCGTTTCGTCGTGCCGAAACAGGGCATCGTTACGGCGATGACGTTCTTTCTGTCGACTTTCAGAATATCCATCGCGCGCACGGCGACAATGAGGGCGAGCGTGGAATCCAGACCGCCCGAAATTCCGATCACGAGAGATTTCGCGTGGGCGCGCTCAAATCTTCCCGCAAGTCCGCGGGACTGAATGTTGAGGATGAGTTCGCAGCGCTCGCTTCTCGTCCTGTCATCCGAGGGGACGAAGGGGAAGCGGGGCGGCGGGCAGGAGATCTCCGTTTCGGTCACTTGCAGACCGAAGCCGACGAGTTCGTATCCTTCTGCCATTCCGGAGCGCGCGGTCGTCGTCTTTCGGCGCTCGGCGGAGAGTTTTTCAAGGTCGAATTCCGCAAAGAGGAGTTTATTGTCCGCAAACGGCTTCTGCTCGGCGAGAATTCTGCCGTTTTCCGAAATGAGGTTGTGCGCGGAGTACACGGTGTCCGTGTTGCTCTCGCCGTAACCGGCATCGGCGTAAATATAACCCGTGATGAGTTTCGCGCTCTGCATGGAAACGAGATTTCTGCGGTACTCGGCTTTTCCGACCACTTCGTCGGAAGCGGAGAGGTTGACGATGACCGTCGCGCCTGCCGCGGTGTGCGCGACCGACGGGGAATCTGCCACCCAGAGATCCTCGCAGATCTCCGCCGCAATGCGGAGTTCGGGCATATCGTCGCACTCAAAGATCACCTTCGTGCCGAAAACGGTATCGCATCCGGCGTAGCGGACAAACGCGTTTTCCGCGGGAGCGGGGGTGAACTGGCGCGCTTCGTAAAATTCATTGTAATTCGGCAGATTGGTCTTGGGGACAAGTCCGAGGAGTCTGCCGCCCGCGACTGCCGCGGCGCAATTATAGATCTTGTCGCGGACGAGGACGGGAACGCCGATGAAGGAGATCTGATCAAGGTCCTTCGTTTCTTCCATATATTTCTCAAGTGCGTTCTCCGCCGCGCGTAAGAGCGCGTTCTGGAAGAAGAGATCCGAGCAACCGTAAGTCGTGAGTGTGAGTTCGGGGAACACAAGCACCTTCACGCCCTGTCCGGCGGCGGCGCGTGCCGCTTCCACGCATTTTTTCACGTTTGCTTCGGGATTGGCAACTTTGGTATCGGGCGTTACCGCACCGACACGGATAAAACCGTCTTTCATTGGTTCAACCTTTCTTTAACCATGTGCTTCTTCTTTGACGAGGATCAGTTCCTTTGCGTAGGGCAGAGCCGTAATGGCATCGCAGAGGGTGTGCCACTCGGCGAGTTTGTGATGGCGTCTTGCGTAATAGATATTGATAAGTACTTCATAGTTCATCGAAACGGTGCGCATCTGATTGAAGGAAGTGGGGAGCATCTGGATCATATTGTGCCAGTGCGAGAGATCCTTGGTTTCGTTGTACGCCTGACGTTCGCGTTCCATGAAGGCAATGACGGTATCGAGTACGGCAAGGCCTTCTTCGCTCATTCTGTCGCAGGAGAAGTCATCTCTTGTGAATTCTTTTGCGGAGATCTTGTGCATGGTCGAGCAGGAGTTTGCGACCGTGCCGACTTTATATGTATCAAATTCCTTCCACCAGTAAAGGGGCGCGGTGATGTCCATCGAAACGAAGATCTGACGCAGGAATTTTCGGTGGTCGGATCCCGCGGTCGCAAGACGGCGTGCCAAAGACAAGTCGTTCTCGCCGAGGACGAATTCTCCTTTTTCATTATAGGTGCTGTCCATTCTTGCCCAAGAGTTCATGGGATTACGGGCGCCGCGGATGGCATTTTCCATATTCATAACGGATATTCTTTCAACGGTAAGCATAAGGGTACTCCTCTGAATGATAATTACTTATAGTCTATCACAAATGTTAAAGAAAGTCAATCCACACGCGCATATTTATTGTCATAGACCGAAAAACGCACCCGAAACCTTTTCTTGAAAAAATTTCAAAGTTTTTTTCAAAAAGCCCTTGACAAATCCCGAAAGGTCTGCTATAATAGCAAAGCACTCAAACGGAAGGTTAGCTCAGTTGGGAGAGCAACTGCCCTACAAGCAGTGGGTCATAGGTTCGAGCCCTATACTTTCCACCAGAACCGAAACGGTTCTCATCAGATGGCTTGGTAGCTCAGTTGGTTAGAGCGCTAGCCTGTCACGCTAGAGGTCGTGGGTTCGAGCCCCATCCGAGTCGCCATCTGTTCGCCTCTGTAGCTCAGTTGGTAGAGCAGGGGACTGAAAATCCCCGTGTCGTTGGTTCGATTCCGACCGGAGGCACCACCTTATATGCGGATTTAGCTCATTTGGTAGAGCGCCACCTTGCCAAGGTGGAGGTGGC
>JAKSPH010000027.1 GCA_024404975.1 Clostridia bacterium
GCGCGGCACGGTGGTCCTTCTGCCGATCACCATTTTCGTTGCCTCGCTCGGCAATGAAGCCACCGGCGCGGTCGGTGTCGTGTTCTCCATTCAGTCCATCATCCAAGCCATCGGCTACGGCTTTTCGATGGGTGCGCAAAGTCTGATCTCCCGCTCACTCGGTGAGAAGAAGCGGGAAGCCGCCGATCTCTACGCTGCCTCCGGCTTTGTCGGGGCGTTCCTGCTGGGACTTGTGATCGGGGTGCTGGGGTTGATCAATCTTCCCTTTGCCATGCGCCTGTTCGGTGCAACGGAAGGCGGTCTGCCCTATGCCGTGTCCTACGGACGGATCATTCTGTTCTCCGCGCCGTTCTTCTGCTCGTACTTCGTCATGAACGCCGTTCTGCGCGCACAGGGCAAAGCGAAACTCTGTATGGCGGGAGCCGTCAGCGGTGCGGTCATCAACATCGGACTTGACGCGCTTCTCATCCAAGGGTTGAACATGGGCGTTACGGGCGCCGCGCTCGCCACGGTCATGAGCCAAGGCGTAAGTTTCATTCTCTACACGGTCTTCTTCCTCACGGGACAGTCCACGGTCAGTCTGAATCCGTTCAAGACCTCCCGCCGGATCAAAGATTATCTGACGGTGTTCCGCGTCGGTCTGCCGACCGTCTTCCGTCAATCGCTCGGAAGTCTGTCCACAACCTTGCTCAACATCGCGGTCCGCCCCTTCGGCGACGCCACGTTCGCGGCAGTCTCGATCGCAAACCGTATCTATATGCTTCTGCGCGGAATGCTCATCGGCGTGGGGCAGGGATTCCAACCGGTCGCCGGATACAATTTCGGTGCCGGCAAACGCGATCGCGTGAAAAAAGCGTTCAACACCGCTTGTGTGATCGGTACGGCGTACTGTTTCGTCGCCTCCGTCGTATTGTTCTGCTTCGCGGAAAACCTCATCGGTCTGTTCCGCGCGGGAGATGCGGAAGTCATCTCGATCGGATCGACGATGCTCCGCTATCTGTGCTTCTCTCTCATCGTGCTCGGCTATTCCACGTTCGTGAATATGCTGTTCCAAAGCCTTGGATTCGTTGCGCCGGCGACCCTTCTCGCCTCCTGTCGGCAGGGCATCTTCTTCGTCCCTCTCATTCTCGTTTTGCCGAAATTCTTCGGCTTGACAGGGATTCAAATGACGCAATCTCTCGCCGATATTCTGACGTTTTTGCTCTCCGTTCCGTTCCACATAGTTTTCATGAAAAAGATACTGAACGACGGGAAGTCGAAAGAAAAAACGCTGATTTGACAATAATTATTTACATATTCTTGCAAAAAAGAACCGAAACGGTCAATTCCGTATCGGTTCTTTTCTTATTCACATATTCCCGCGTCGGGAGGAAGTCCGTTGTTTGCTTCAGATCTGTCAGATCCGCTTCGGTCAAAGGTTCGCCTGGCGACTTCTCCTCAACCGCGTTCTGCTTGGGACCTTCCGCGATGAGATCGCCGTTCTTATCGATCAGTCCCGTTTCTTTCATCGTGCCGCTCTTGTTGATGTGTTCGTTTTTCGTTGACTTAGTCAGGTTCTCATATTGTTTTTTTATTTATCGGTCACCGTTTTGATAACGTGTAATTGTATGTTTATTCTTCAAACAAAGGGGTGGAGAAGTATCTCTCCGCCGTGTCGGGAAGAACGGTAACTACCGTCTTTCCTTTGCCGAGAACTTTCGCGAGTTTCAGCGCCGCGGCAACGTTCGTACCGCTCGTGATGCCGCACATCAAGCCCTCGTTACGGGCGAGAAGTCTTGCGGTTTCCAACGCTTCCGAATCGGTAACGATGCAGATATCCGAATAGATCTCTCTGTTGAGAACGGGAGGAATGACACCGTCGCCGATGCCCATCTGCAAGTGGGTTCCGACGGAACCGCCGGCAAGGATCGCCGCGTGTTCGGGTTCGACCGCCCAGATCTTCATATCGGGATTCTTCTCTTTCAGCACTTCTCCGATACCGGTGATCGTGCCGCCGGTGCCGACGCCGGAGCAGAAACCGTGGATGGGTTTTCCGACCTGTTCCAGAATCTCTTTTGCCGTACCGCATCTGTGCGCGGTGGGGTTCGCCTCGTTGGCGAACTGTTGGGGAACGAACACTTTGGGATCTTCCTTTGCCATGCGCAAAGCGGTCTGCAGGCACTCGTCGATACATTTTCCGATGTTGCCTTCGTCATGGATCAGTTTGACTTCCGCTCCGTAGTGCTTCACGAGTTTACGGCGTTCTTCACTCACGGAATCCGGCATGATGATGATCACGCGGTAGCCGAGGACGGCACCGACAAGCGCGAGTCCGATGCCCTGATTACCCGAAGTGGGTTCCACAATGACGGAATCTTTGGTGAGTCTGCCGTTCTGTTCGGCATCGAGGATCATGTTGTACGCCGTGCGCGTCTTGATGGAACCGCCGACGTTGAGTCCTTCGAACTTCACTAAAATTTCCGCCGAATCTTCGGGGACTGTCTTGGAGGAGAGTTTTACCATGGGGGTATTGCCCATGGCTTCCAGAATGTTTCCGTAAACCATAAAGGGGATGTCAACCTTTCAAAAATTTCAATTGCCTGCCGTATCCGCGTGCGGACCGATGTTTTTTCAGAGTAAAGTCTTTACGAAAGCGGTCATCTCGTCGAAGCGGCTCTCGATCTTTTCCAACAGTGCCATCTGCGCTCTTGCGCGGACGAGGTTGTGATCGGGATAACGGATCTTGAAGTATTCGTCGCCGTTGAGATAGTCGGTGAGGAAACGCATGGCAAGTTCGCAGGTGATGACCTTGATGCCGAGGGGAAGATTGATGATCTCGTTCTCGGTGATGGTCGAGCGGATCTCGCCGACGAAACCTTCGGTAAACAGACGGAACAGTTCCATGTTGACGTCGATCTTGGACACGTCCGACTCATCTTCCGCGGCGGTCGAAGCGCCGTATCGGACGGCATCGCCGTAGTCGTACAGAATGGAGCCGGGCATAACGGTGTCGAGGTCGATGACGCAGATCGCCTTTTGGGTTTCGTTGTCGATCAGGACGTTATTGAGTTTGGTATCGTTGTGGGTAACACGCAGGGGGATCTCTCCGTTCTTCGTCATGGAAACGATGGAATCCATCATTTTGCGGCGGTCGAAGAAGAAGTCGATCTCCTTCGTGAGTCCCGCGGCTCTGCCGGCACGGTCCTCGGCGACAGCGGCGACGAACGCGTAAAAGCGCTTGGTCGTGTTGTGAAAATCGGGGATCGTTTCGATCAGTTTGTCTGCGGGGAAATCGAACAGATAGCGCTGGAATTCGCCGAATCCTCTTCCTGCCTCATAGAGTTGGTTGGGATCGGTGATGATATCGTAGGCGGTCGCGTCCGAAATGAAGTAGTCGGCGCGCCAATAGTCGCCGTGACTGTCGCGGTAAAGATAACTTCCCGAAACCGTCGGGATGAAACGCAGGATCCGGCGGGAAACGTCCTTTCCCTCTCTCGCCTGTGCGGCGGTGAGGTGGTCGATGACGAGCTGGATGTTCTTCATCAGTTCCACGGGATCTTTGAATGCAACGGTGTTGATTTTCTGCAATACGTACTGTGCGCGAGAGCCATTAGGGAGGCGATAAGTCAGTTTGTAGGAAACGTTGATATTCCCCGCCGTGAGTTCACAGGCGCTTTCGTATGTCCCTTCAAAGCGGAAATTGGTCACGATATGTTTTATGTCATTATAGATCATACGGATTCTCCTTATAGGGAAGTGTTCTTCCATTATATCACAACGGCGTGAAAAATGCAACCCGAGTTTTCAAAAAAGTCCGAACCCGGAAAAGCGGGTTCGGACGCGGAAATGTTATTTTACGGCAGCGGTGAGAGAATTGCCGTCGGTTCCGATCACGACCGTGGAATCGGGCGCGATGTCCTCGGCGATCATCTTCTTCGCCAAGAGCGTTTCGAGGTTGGATTGCAGATACCGTTTCAGTGGACGTGCGCCGTAAATGGGATCGTACGCTTTGTCCATCATGAAATCTTTTGCCGCAGGGGTAACTTCGACCGTGAGGCGTTTTTCCGCGAGTCGGCGGTTCAGTCCGGCGAGGCAGAGATCGACAATGGCACCGACGTTCTCGCGTGTGAGCGGTTTGAACGTGATGATCTCGTCCAGACGGTTGAGGAATTCGGGTCGGAAGGAGCGTTTCAGAAGTGCCGAAACGGCATCTTTCGCGTTCTCCGTGATCTCGCCGTCGCGGATACCGTCGAGAATGATGTCGGAACCGAGGTTGCTCGTCAGAATGATAATGGTGTTCTTGAAGTCCACCGTTCTGCCCTGGCTGTCGGTGATACGCCCGTCGTCAAGCACCTGCAAGAGGACGTTGAACACGTCGGGGTGTGCCTTTTCGACTTCATCGAAGAGGACGACGGAATACGGTTTTCTTCTGACCGCCTCGGTGAGTTGACCGCCCTCGTCGTAGCCGACGTATCCGGGAGGGGCTCCGATCAGACGGGAAACACTGTACTTTTCCATGTATTCCGACATATCGATGCGGACAAGGTTCCGCTCGTCGTCAAAGAGCGGCTGCGCCAGGGATTTCGCGGGTTCGGTCTTACCGACACCGGTCGGACCGAGGAAGAGGAACGAGCCGATCGGGCGGTTCGGATCCTGAATACCCGCACGGGAGCGGAGTATGGCGTTCGTCACCTTTGTGACCGCCTCATCCTGTCCGACGACACGGCGGTGGAGAATATCGTCCATATGGAGGAGTTTTTCTCTCTCACCCTCCATGAGTTTGGAAACGGGGATGCCCGTCCAGCCGGAAACGATCTTGGAGATCTCTTCCTCGGTCACACTGTCGCGCAGGAGAGAATCTTCTCTGTCCGCTTTTCCGTCGGCGGCTTCCGCTTCTTCAAGCTGCCGTTTCAGATCGGGAAGTTTGCCGTATTTCAGTTCGGAGGCACGGGAGAGATCGTAACCGTTCTCGGCGCGTTCGATCTCCGCGTTGACCTGCTCGATCTCCTCGCGGATCTTCTGCGTCCTGCCGATGGCTTTTTTCTCGTTATCGAGCCGTGCCTTCATGGCGTTGAACTTCTCCTGCTTCTCGGCGAGTTCCGTTTCGATGGCGGAAAGCCGTTCGGCGGAGAGTTTGTCGTTCTCCTTTTTCAGAGCGGTCTGCTCGATCTGAAGTTGCATGATCTTTCTTGAGATCTCGTCCATCTCGGTAGGCATGGAATTCATTTCCGTCTTGATGAGCGCACACGCCTCGTCCACAAGGTCGATCGCTTTATCCGGAAGGAATCTGTCCGAAATGTAGCGGTTGGAGAGTGTCGCCGCGCTGATGAGGGCGGCGTCGTGGATCTTCACGCCGTGATAGACTTCGTACCGCTCTTTCAGCCCGCGAAGAATGGCGACCGTGTCCTCGACCGAAGGTTCTGGAACCATAACGGGTTGGAAACGGCGTTCGAGCGCCGCGTCTTTTTCAATGTAAAGCCGGTATTCGTTGAGCGTCGTCGCGCCTATGCAGTGGAGTTCGCCGCGCGCGAGCATGGGCTTGAGAAGGTTTCCCGCATCCATCGCGCCGTCCGTCTTTCCCGCGCCGACGATGGTGTGGAGTTCATCAATGAAGAGAATGATCTTGCCTTCACTGTTCTTGACCTCGGCGAGAACCGCTTTCAGACGTTCCTCAAATTCGCCGCGGTATTTCGCACCCGCGACAAGCGCGCCCATATCCAAAGAAAAGACGCTGCGGTCTTTGAGGTTTTCGGGAACGTCGCCGCGCACGATACGCTGGGCGAGTCCCTCGGCGATGGCGGTCTTTCCGACACCGGGTTCGCCGATCAGGCAGGGGTTGTTTTTGGTCTTTCTCGTCAGAATACGGATGACGTTCCGGATCTCGGTATCTCTGCCGATGACGGGGTCGAGCTTATGCTCTTTCGCGAGCGCGACAAGATCCTGTCCGTATTTCTTCAACACGTCGTAAGTATCTTCGGGATTTTCGTTGTTCACTTGTCTGTTTCCCCTTATCTTTTTGAGTTCGGCGAGTGCTTTTGCCCTCGTCAAACCGTGTTCTTGCAAACATTTCTTTACGTTTTCCGTTCCTTGATCGAACAAAGCAAGGAATAAATGCTCGACGGAAACGAATCCGTCTTTCATCTCCCCGCGGATGGAATCCGCTTTATTCAACACCGCGTCGAGCGCGCCGGTCATATACACTTTGTCGGAAGAATAGCCGGAACCGGAGATCTTCGGTAAGTTTTCCACCGTGCGGAGAACCGCTTTTTTCAGTTCCTCGGAATCGGCTCCGAGGGCGGTCACAAGTTCGGGGATCAGCCCCTCTTTATCGTTCAGAAGCGCATAGAAGAGATGACAGTCGTCGATCGCGGCGTTGCCGTATTCTCCGGCAAGCGTTTTTGCGCCCTGCAAGGCTTCCGCACTTTTTTTCGTCAATTTGTCAAAATCCATTTTGCATCCTCACTTTCTTTCCGAATTGACGGTTCTTTCTCGGAACTGCTTATATTCTACGCCGAAAGTGTGAATTTTCAAAACATAATTTATGAACAAATCGTAAATGTTAGCACTCATAGGCGCAGAGTGCTAATCTGTGCAAACCGCCTTGAAATATGATATAAGGAAAAACTCAATTATTTCGTTAAACTCTCTTGACAAACCGAAAAAAATAATGTAATATAGAGAGGCTCTATTTGAGAGTTACTCTCAATTTGTAGGAAAGGAATCGAAAATGGCAACTTACCATACGGGAAATCGGGAAGAACTGCTGACGTTTTTCGCGCTTCGTCCGGACACCGCGTTCACGATCGACGAACTGTCCCGCGCCCTCGGATTCGACGAGAGCGGAAAAAGCACCCTTTACCGGCTTCTTGCGAAATTCGTTTCCGAAGGCACGGTGCGTAAGATCTCCGACGGCAAGACCCGTCATTTCACCTATCAGTACAACTGCTGCACCGTACTCGCGGGTCACGTCCATCTGAAATGCGAAGTCTGCGGGAAAATGATACACCTCGGCTCGGCGGAATCGAGAAGCATCACCGCCACCCTCATCCGCACGGCGGGATTCCGGCTGAACGAGCAGAACTCACTCCTCCTCGGCATCTGCGACGTGTGCCAAAAACAACAACGAAAGGTTTCCATTCTCCATGACGTTCCTTGACGAAGTTCTCCTCGATGGCATCATCGATACGCTGAAACTCATACCGTTTCTATTTTTGACTTATCTTTTGATGGAATTCATCGAGCATAAAGCCTCCGACCGCGCGGAGGAATTCATGAAACGCGCGGGCAAGTTAGCACCCGTCGCGGGCGGACTTCTCGGTATCGTTCCGCAATGCGGCATCTCCGCCTCGGCGGCGAACCTCTACACCGGCAGGATCGTTTCCATGGGAACGCTCATCGCCGTGTTTCTCTCCGCTTCGGATGAAATGCTCCCGTTGATGATCGGCGGCGGCGTTCCGTTTCTGACACTACTCCCGATCCTGCTCGGAAAAACGGCGATCGGCATTCTCGCGGGACTGACAGTCGACCTTTTCGTCCGCAGGAAGGAACCCCACATCAACGTGGACGAGATCTGCGAACACGACCGTTGCCACTGTGAAAAAGGCGTTCTCCATTCCGCGATCCATCACACGCTGACCATCTCGCTGTTCCTGCTTCTTGTCACCCTCGCCATCAACGCGCTCGTGTTCTTCATCGGAGAAGACGCCATCGCCGGGGTCATGTACGGCAAACCCGTCATCAGTCACGTCATTGCCGCCGTGATCGGCCTTGTCCCAAACTGTGCCGCCTCGGTCGCCCTCACGCAGTTCTGGCTTGACGGCTTTATCACCCTCGGTACGATGCTCGCGGGACTCCTGCCCGGTGCGGGTGTCGGACTTCTCGTTCTGTTCCGCGTCAACCGCCACGAAAAGGAGAATTTCCTCATTGTCGGCATCCTTCTTGCCGTCGGCATCCTCGCCGGTATTCTCACGGACGTCACGGGACTTTCCTCCCTCCTTTCGGTTTGATTTTCCGAAAATGTCAATATTGTACAAACATCTCAAATATTTTTTCATAAATGGGTATTGAAAAATCAGTTCAAATATGATACAATACTCATAGAATAAAACGGCTTTGCCGAACAACTGAAGAAGGTCTGTATCATGAAAAAGAAACTTGCAATCGTCGGCTACGGCGGACAGGGCGCCTGGCACGCCAACTGGGCGTTGAAGAGCGACGTCATCTCCCTCGCCGGCATTTTCGATATTTCCGAAAAGCGCGTAAAAGCGGCACAGGATCTCGGCATCCACACCTACGCGTCGAGAGAAGAACTCCTCGCCGATGAGAGCGTGGACATCGTCCTCTGCGCTACGCCGAACGACGTACATAAAGAAATCGTTATCTCCGCGCTCCGTGCGGGTAAAAACGTGATCTGTGAAAAGCCCGTCGCACTCTCCGTCTCCGATTTTGACGATATGTGCGCCGCCGCAAAAGAAGCGGGCAAACTCTTTACGGTTCACCAGAATCGCCGTTGGGACGTAGACTATCTTGCCATCCGCGGCTTGATCCGCAGCGGTGAGATCGGCGAGACCGTCAACATCGAGTCCCGCATCCACGGTTCCCGCGGAATCCCCTCCGACTGGCGTTGCCACAAGCCCTACGGCGGCGGAATGATCCTCGACTGGGGCGTTCACCTCATCGACCAGGTGATGCAGCTCATCCCCGAAAAAGTAACCTCGATCTATTGCGAAACCAATAATATCACGACCGACGAAGTGGACGACGGATTCAACCTCCGTATGACGTTCGAGAGCGGAAAACGCGCTACCGTCGAAGTCGGAACTTACAACTTCCTTGCCCTCCCCAGATTCTACTTCCAGGCGAAACAGGGAACCGCCGTTATCGAAGACTGGCAGAAGAAATGCAAGGTCGCAAAACTCAAGGCCTGGAATGAAAAAGAAGTCCTCCCCGTGCAGACCGCGGCTGGAATCACCAAGACCATGGCACCCCGTGATGAGTTGACTTTGGATATGTACGAGATCGACCGTCCCTCGTCGGATGTACACGATTTTTACAGAAACGTTGTTCTTGCCGTCGACGGCAAGGAAGAGCAACTCATCAAACTTCCCGAAGTCAGACGGGTGCTTTGCGTAATGGAAGCCGCTTTCCGTTCTGCGGAACAGGGTACGGCGGTCAAGGTCAATATCTGATCTTCAATCTGGGCTGTTAACTTACCGGTTAGCAGCCCTGTTACTTTCTCGGAGGGTTTCTCCGATATCAATCCCGAAAACGAGAGTGACTTATGGAACTTTGGAAGAAAAAAGCCGTGGAACTGTTGGCAGGTCTTGCCCTGACCGACGCGAAGAATCCCGCGGTACAACCCTATACTCCTCAAAAACTATCCGTGTCGATGCCGGAGGGCAACTTTTTCCGCAGAACCTCACCGGAAAAGCACGGGATCCCCTCGGCGCGTCTGTGCGCCATGCTTCGGGAGATGGAAGCGAACCCCGCGGTCAATATTCACTCTCTGCTGATCCTTACGGAGGGTGACGTCGTCCTCGACGTGAGCGCTCCCGGATACGGTTCGCATATCCGCCATCTTGCACATTCTATGTCCAAGACCGTGACAGGTCTTGCCCTCGGTTTCCTCTACGATGAGGGGAAACTCGATCTCAGCGAAAAACTCATCACCTATTTTCCGGAAATTCCTTACCGCGACAAACGCTTCCCCGATATCACCGTGGAGCATCTGCTCTCCATGTCGGCGGGAATCCCCTTCGCGGAAGCGGGTTCCGTGACCGATTCCGAATGGACAAAAACCTTCTTCGACACGCAGATGAAAACGGAAGCCGGCGCGGAGTTCTTCTACAACAGTATGAATTCCTACCTCCTCGCCCGCATCGCGGAACGCCTGTGCGGAAAGTCCTTCCTTGACTACGTGAAAGAAAAACTGTTCACGCCCCTCGATATCTCCGACTTCGAGTGGGAGATCGGCGTGGAAGGCGTCGTCAAAGGCGGTTGGGGACTGTATCTCAGCGCGGAGAGCTGGGCAAAACTCGGCGATCTCGTTCTGAACGGCGGTACGTTCCGCGGGGTGAGATTGCTCTCCGAAGAATGGATCGCGCGTATGACTTCCCCGCACAGTGTCACGAAAGCCGACACCGGAGATTTCAATTACGGTTATCAGATCTGGGTAGAACGCGACGGGGATGAGATCCTCTTCAACGGTATGCTCGGACAAAACGTGTGGATCTCCCCGAAAAACAAGATCGTCGCCGTCATCACGGCGGGAAACAACGAACTGTTTTCGAGAAGTCCTTCGCTCGATATCCTCCGTTCCTATCTCAAAGAAGCGCGGATCCCCTACGGTGACGATGCCAAGGCAGGGGAAAAGGAACTCGCCGCGGCAGAGAAAAACTTCTTCGTCCGTCGGCACTGGCTCCGTCCGAAAACGCCGAACCGCGGTCTTTCCGTCCTGCTCGGATTCCGGAAGAAAAAGCCGTTCGACGAACAGATCACGCCCCTGCTCGGAACGTGGAAATTCCGCTCCAACAACGACGGTATTCTCCCGCTCTTCGTCCGTCTGATGCAGAACAACTACGCGGGCGGCATCCGCTCGTTCACCTTCTCGCGCCTCGGCGACCGGCTGTATTTCGAGAGCGAGGAAGAAACCCAAACCTTCCGTATGGAAGTCGGACTTTACGGCTTCGCGGAAACCGTCCTTGATTTCGGCGGTGAGAAGTATATCGCCCGCGCGATGATGGAAGCCATGGAGGACGTGGACCGCAACCTCGTCTATAAGTTCGAGATCGTGTTCCCGGAAATGCCCAACACGAGATTCTTCCGCTTGTCCTTCGGCACGGACGGCACGTTGCTCGTTTCCATGAGTGAGAACCCCAATCAGCGCATCGCGGAATGTTACCTTGCCTCCGTCAAGCCGTCGGGAAAACTCGGCGCCCTGATGGATCTCGTTTCCAAGCGGTTGACCCCCGATGCCATTACGGCAAAACTCACCGCCGTATTCAATCCGACCTTCATCTGCGTCAAAGCCGACGATCCCCGCGCGGAGCAGATCCTCCAAAGGGAAGAAACCCTGCGTTCGCTGACGCTCGGCGAAAACCGTCTGGTCCTCTCGTTCGTCCGCAAGATCACCGCGGAGGACGGAGCACCTCAGGAGAGCAAAAATCCGCTTTCGGGATTCCTCTCTCTGTTCGGTTTCGGCAAACGCCGTGACACGTCGGACACGGCGGTAACTGCAGAAGATGTTGTCGAAGTTCTCCCCGCACCCGAAGAGGACGTGCCGAGTCAGAACGGTTAATCAACAAAAAAGGGTGCCGATTCCGGCGCCCTCGAAAAAATATCCGATCCGCGAAAATAAAAAATGCACTCGGACGAGTGCATTTTTACGAATCAGTCAAGATTCAATTTGTTGAGCATATCACGCAAAACTTTTGCTTCCTCGACGGAAATCGTAACGCCTTTTCCCATTTTTGCATGATCGGGTGCCCATGTGCGAATATCATAGACGGGTTCTCTGTCGTTCCAACTGATCAAATTGAGTTCCTTGTTCCAGCCGTTGGTTCCTTCGCTGACGATGCCGATCGTATCGACGACTTCATACTTGATTTCGGGCATATTCGTGCTCTCCTTTTAATATTTTAGATATTTTATAATCGTATTTTATCATAACCTTTTTCCGTTGTCAACTGAAATATTGTGATTTTTTTAGTTTTTTTCATCTTTTTTGCAAAAAATTCGTGAAAACTGATCAATTTTTCGCATATAATCCCCACCCAAACCGAAAAACTTGATTTTTTCCATCAATTATGCTATACTGAAAACGAATCCAAGAAAGAGAGGATCGACAGGTGTCAAAAATCCTATTAGTCGAAGATGACGCCGAATTGCGCCATCTGTTCTCCCGTGTATTGACAAAAAGCGGTTATGCCGTGACCGAAGCAGAAAACGGCAAAGAGGCGCTCGATGCCCTGCAAAACGAGTACGCCGATCTCATCATGACCGACATTATGATGCCCGTTATGGACGGGTACGACCTCGTTCGCACGTTGCGTGACAGCGGGGATCAGACGCCCATTCTGATGATCACCGCAAAGGACGCGTTCGACGATATGCAGAGAGGGTTTGTGTCGGGAACCGACGATTACATGATCAAACCCATCAATCTCAATGAAATGATCCTCCGTGTCGGTGCGCTCCTGCGCCGTGCGGAAATGAACAACGAACACCGTCTGATTATCGGATCGACGGTGCTTGAAAACGACTCGCTCACCGTGACCGCGGGAAAAGAGAGCATCATTCTCCCGCAGAAGGAGTTTATGCTCCTTTACAAAATGGCGGCGTTTCCGGGCAAGATCTTCACCCGTCAGCAACTGATGGACGAAATTTGGGGATATGAGAACGACACGGACACCCACACGGTGGACGTACATATCGGCAGACTGCGTGAGAAGTTCCGCGACAACCCCGATTTCACCATCGTCACCATGCGCGGCCTCGGCTATAAGGTCGTGAAATCCGCAGGCGGCTCACAATGAAACTGTCCCGACTTTTCGCAAAGAAGAAGCGCAAGAGAACCCGCCACTACGATCTGCAGTTCTACTTCGTATTTGCCGCGCTCGTCATCATCTCTCTGACGGTAACGATTTCGGGCGTTCTCGCCCTTATCGCGGAGCGGATCCTCTCGTTCCAACTGATGATCGAGATTCCGAGTTTGACCTTGCCTCTGATCTCGTGGACGCTTCTGTTCGTGCTTTTGATCACGACGTTCTATACGACGTTCTTAACGCGGCAGTTCTTCGATCCCATTCGCCGTCTGTCGGATAAGATGGAGCAGGTGGCAAAAGGCGACTTCAAAGTCACCGTCGGCACGACGAGCCGAATCAACGAGATCCGCGACTGTTACCGCAACTTCAACCGCATGGCGAGGGAACTCGACTCGACGGAAATTTTGCAGACGGACTTCGTTTCCAACGTGTCCCACGAGTTCAAAACGCCCCTTGCCGCCATCGACGGCTACGCCACGATTTTGCAGGACAAATCTTTGACCGAAGAGGAAAAAGACAAGTATTTGCAAATGATTATTTACAATACGCGCCGTTTGAATGATCTGATCTCCAACATTTTGCTTCTTTCCAAGGTGGAGAACAAAGTCATCCAACCCGTCAGCACGGTATACCGTCTGGACGAACAGATCCGTCAGGCGCTCCTCCATTTCGAAGCGAAATGGGAGGAAAAGAACCTGGATTTCGACGTGGATCTCGCCTCTGTGGATTATCTCGGAAACGAGTCGCTGATGTTCCACGTGTTCACGAATCTGATCGGCAACGCCGTCAAATTCTCGCCCGTAGGCGGAGTGATCACTCTGCGCCTTACCCACGACGCCGACGGCATCTGCTTTGAGATCTCGGACCGGGGACCGGGCATCACCCCCGGCTCGGAGAGCCATCTTTTTGAGAAATTCTATCAGAACGACAGTTCGCATAAGGCGGAAGGAAACGGACTCGGACTTGCTCTTGTCAAGCGGATCCTCGACCTCTCCGGCGGCATCATCTCCGTGGAAAACCTCCCCGAATGCGGTTGCAAATTCACCGTTCTCCTGCCTCAATAACCGGCAAAACCTCCCGATTTCCTGTGTGGGACGGGAGGTTTTTTCTTCAAAACGGAAAAAACGAGGTTTCTTTTTGAAAACCTCTTGCAATTTTGCGTTTTTTATGATATAATGATACCGTCATCCGAAGCGGAGATATAGCTCAGTTGGTAGAGCATCTGCTTGACGTGCAGAAGGTCACAGGTTCGAGTCCTGTTGTCTTCACCAAAGAAAAGCACCCCTTGTGGGTGCTTTTTTTGTGAAGACTTCAGGCGAGAACCTGTTTCAAGTTGCTTCATCAACTCCCGATCTTTCAATCAAGCGGGTGCAACTTGATAAGAATCGCTTTTGCGATTCTTTTGTTCGACTGTCCTGTTGTCTTCACCAAGCCCCGCTTTACGCTCGATTAATATAGAATTAATAATGAACGATTCTTCCAACGCAAGCCATGCAATGGGTATCTATTCTGTGATAAAACAGTTCGGATTGATCTTGTGCGGTGAAGCAACTTGGAGCAGTTCGCGCTTGCGCGAAGTGGCAGAATTTGCCCCTCGCGGCTCCGCCGTGCCGTTTCCACAGGAAACCGAGGGGCAATACTTCGAACTGCGCGCCTTTCGGCGCACAGTCGATAGGGACACGAGGCACATAAAAAGCAGAGGCATCCCTTGAGGATGCCTCTGCTTTTTATGGTGACTCGTGGCAG